>CALQKQ020000013.1 GCA_943331195.2 Akkermansia muciniphila
GAGGCCTTCGATGCGCATGGGGAGCTGCTGGGGCTCGCACTTCATGAGGGTGGGGTGCCACTTGGAGCCCATGAAGCCGCCGTTTTGGCCGGGCCAGACGATGTGGCCGTCGTTGTAGAGTTCGTCAGGGAGGACGACGGAGGAGAGGGGGGAGCGGGTGCTGGGATGGAGGGCACCGACGGCGGCGGCGATGCTGGGCCAATCGTCGGGGCTGGGGGGGACGTTTTCGGCTTTGCTGGCGGGTTCGTAGCCGGTGAGCATGCAGGCTCCGCTGGTGGAGTGGGAATGGATGTCGGTCGACATCGAGCGGATCACGGCGAGGTGGTGGGCGATGCGGGCGGTGTAGGGGAGGGTCTCGCAGAACTGGAGGCCGGGGACGCTGGTGGAGATGGGGCGGAAGGTGCCGCGGATATCGACGGGGGCGTCGGGTGTGGGGTCGAAGGTTTCGTGTTGGGGGGGGCCGCCGCTGAGGAAGAGGATGATGCAGGATTTGGCGCGGCCGAAGCTGGCGGCGCGGGAGAGGGCGGCGGGGGAGGCGTTGCCCTGGAGGAGGTTAGGAAGGCTCAAGCCGATGGCGCCCAGTCCGCCGACGCGGAGCCATTCTCGGCGAGAAAAGGGGGTACGCAGTCCAGGGAGTGATGGGGAGGAGTTCCACATGAGAGTTGGAGGCTGAGATGGGCAAGGCGAGGGCGACCAGCGACACTATGCCTCATTAGGGCGTAACTGAGGAAAAAAAATGGGGTGCAGTGGCGCAGGGAGCTAGGGCACTTCGCGGAGGAGTTTTTTGGAGGCGGTTTGCCAGATGCGGAGGATGCCGTCTTCGCCGCCGGCGGCGACGAGGGTGCCGGAGGGGTCGGTGGCGAGGGCGAAGCAGAAGCTTTTGCCTCCGGGGAGGGTTTCTTCGTTGAGGCGGACGGCGGCGTCGCCGCTGGCGCTGGCGACGGTGTCGCCGCTGCCGAGCCAGGCGACGGCGCTGACTTCTTTGGTGAAGGTGGTGACGCTTTTGGTTTGCTTGCTGTCTAACAGGTCCCAATAGCGCAGGGTTTTGTCGGCTCCGCCGGTGGCGAGGGCGAGGCCGTCGGCGCGCCAGGCGATGCTGAGGACTTGGCCGCTGTGGCCTTCGAAGGAGGCGCTGCGGACGCCGTCGGCGACTTGGAAGACGCGGGCCCAGCGGTCGCTGCCGGCGGTGGCGAGGAGGGAATCGTCTGGGGAGAAGGCGAGGGCGTTGACGTTATCGGAATGGGGGTCGGTGAGTTTGAGGACGAGGGCGCCGTCGGCGGTGTTCCAGATTTTGACTTCGCCGCTGCGGGAGGGGACGCCGCCGCCGGTGGCGAGGAGGCGGGCGTCGGAGGAGAAGCTGAGGGCGGTGACGCGGTTGGCGAGGGTATCGGCGTCGTCGGGTTGGCCGATGGTGCGGTCGAGGACGAAGGGTCGGCGGGCGGGGAGGCGGACGGCTTTGAGGTCGGCTCGCACGGTGATAAAGCCGGTGGGGGAAGGGGCGAGGAGGACGGGGGCGGGGGCGGGGGCGCCGCTTTCGGCGGTGTCGAGGAGTTCACCGGAGCTGAGGCGGTGCCATTGGAGGCGGCCGTTGTCGAGGGAGACGAGGGCGACTTGGCCGTCATTGAGGAGGGCGAGGGATTGGGGGGCGGGGCTGGGAGGGAGGGCTTTTTTGAGGGCTTCGAGGGAGGCGGTGAGTTCTGCGGTGCTGGTTTCGGCGGCGGCGGCGGCGCCGTCGGCGGCGGCGTGTTGTTGGGCGGCTGAGGAGGTGAGGCGCACGGCGAGTTCGGCATTGGTGCGGGCGTCGATGAAGGTGCGCTCGGCGGTGGTGGCTTCGGCGGCGGTTTTGGTCGCGGCTTCTTGGCGGGGTTTGTCTTCGGGGAGGACGCTGCGGGCTTGGGCGGCGCTGCGGGCGAGGCCGAGTTTGCGCTGCCAGTCGGCGCGGGTTTTTTCTTGGCCTTGGTGGGTGGCGCGGAGGTTTTCGGTTTCTTTTTTGAGGGTTTCGGCGGCGGCGGCGAGGCGGGCTTTGCGGGATTCGACCTGGCGCTGGGCGGCTTTGAGGCGGGCTTCGGTGCTAGTGATGGCACCTTGGGCGGGGTTTTCCAAGGTGACGTCGGGGAGGCGTTTGCCGTCGGAGGATTCCGTTAGATGGAGGGTGGGCTCTTGGTTGGTCCAGAGGAGTTGGGTGGCGGCGGGATCGGGGGCGGCGAGGGTGAGGGCGGCTTGGTCGCCGAGTTTCCACTCGCGGAGGGGCGGGGGCAAGGTGGGGGGCGGGGTGGTGGCGAAGGGATAGATGCGGAGCATGCCGTCGGCGAAGGCGACGGCGAGTTCGGTGCCGCCTTTGAGGAAGCAGAGGGCGGTGATTTCGGCGGGGGATTCGGCGCGGAAGGCGGGGGTGGCGTTGGCGAGGTCCCAGACGCGGAGGCTGCGATCGGCGGCGGCGGAGACGAGGAGGGTGCCATCGGGGGAGAAGCAGAGGGCTTTGACGGGGGCGGCGTGGTCGCGCAGCTCTTGAAGGGGGGCGGGATCGGCGGTGGGATTCCAGAGGCGGATGGCGCCATCGGCGGCGCCGGCGGCGGCGCGGGGGCCGTGGGCGGCGAAGCTGGTGGCGGCGGCGGGGAGCGTTAGGGGGGGAGCTTGGGGGAGGAGGGGGGCGCGTTTCCAGAGGCGGGTGGTGCGGAAGCCGCCGGTGGCGATGAGGTCATCGCCGCCGAAGGCGAGGGACATGACGGCGTCGCGGTCGGCGGCGGACTGGCCTTGATAGAGGGGGAGTTTTTCGAGTTCGGGGTCGGTGAGGAGGCCGAGGGAGAGGCCGGTGGCGACTTCGGTGAGGTGGACTTGATTGCCGCGGGCGGCGGCGGCGAGGCGGCCGGAGGGGGCGAGGGCGGCGGCGCTGACGGGGGCGTTTTTGGAGGGGAAGGAGCGCCATTGGGCGACTTGATCGGCGATGGCTTTGCCTTGGAGGCCTTGGTCGATCCAGAGTTGGAGGAGGCCGAGTTCGTCGGGGGAGAAGTCTGGGGCGTTGACCTTATTGCCTGGTGGGGGCATGGCGGCTTCTTCCTGGTGGGAGGCGCTGCGGAGGAGGAGGCTTTCGGCGCCTTTGCCGGGGGCGGCGGCGGGGCCGGTGTCGCCGCCTTTGAGGATGGCTTGGGGGGATTCGAGGTTGAGGCCGGCTTTGGCTTTGGTGGTGTTGTGGCAGGCGAGGCAGCTGCGTTTGAGGAGGGGGTGGATTTCTTTGGCGAAATCGACGGGGGCGTCGCGTTTGAGGGCGGCGACGGTGAGGGGGGCCCCGCTGGCGGATAGCGTTAGGGCGAGGAAGGCGGCGGGGAAGGCGGCGGGGAAAAAGCGGTTCATGGTTTCACTTCCAAGGTGAGGGGGAGGCTCCAGGGGAGGGTTTCGCCGTTCCACAGGCACTTGGCCTGGAGGGAGCAAGCGTGGGAGCCGGGAGGGGTATCGGGGGCGGCGGCGATGGCGAGAGTGGCGTCGGCGGCGGCGGCGGGGATGGTGAGGGCGGTGGCGCTGAGGCCTTTGAGAGCGGGGGGGGCGACGAGTTCGAGGGAGACGGTTTCGGCGAAGCCGTAGCGGCGGGTGAGTTTGAGGGGGAGGTCGGCCTTGGCACCGGGGGCGACGGTTAGGGTGGCAGGGGCGGTGAGGAGGACCGGGGAGGGGTCGATGTGGATTTGAATGGGGGCGGAGTAGGCGGCTTCGGCGAGTTCGCGGACGGGGATTTTGTCATTAGGCTGCCATTGGATGACGCCGTGGGCGCTGGCGTGGAGGGACCAGTTGCCGGGGGTGAAGGTGTTGCCGTCTTTGGTTTTGAGATCGAGGACGAGTTTGGCTTCGGCGGCGTCGGCGGCGGGTTTGACGATGGGGGCTTGGCGGAGGCCGGGGAGGCCCATGAGGACGGCTTCCCATTCGCCTTTGAAGCCTTTGTGGCTGGGGTCGCGGGTGAATTTGACGGGGATTTCGATGGTGCCGGCGAGGGAGCCTTCGTAGACCTTGGCTTCGGCTGGGGCGATCGCTAGGGGTGCGGCTTCGGTATCGGTGACGGCGAGGACGCAGCCTTCTGAGCTGAGGCGCAAGCTGAGGCGTTCGGCGGCGTTGTTGGCGACGGTCCAGCGGGGGATGATTTCGCGGGCGGGGACGGCGAGGTCGCCGGAGGTGCCGGTGAGTTGGATGCGGCCGTTCCAGGATTTGGCTTCTGGGGTGGCGCGGAGGACGAGGGCGGCGCTGCTGAGGTTGCCGGGGACGGTGACTTCGTTGGCGCTGACGCCTTCGGGTAGACCGGCTAGTTTTAGGGTCACGGGTTCGGCGAAGCCATCGCGGCGGAGCACGGCGCCTTTGAGGAGGGTGCTGCCGCCGCGGCGCAGGAGGGGGCTCCAGCGGTGCAGGGCGGCGCCCTTGGTGGCGGGGCTTTCGGAAAAAGCGACTACGGAAAAGCCGGGCTGGGGGTCGCGCAGGAGGAGTTGGTAGGAGGTGTTTGATTGAAAGCGGTCGGCGAGGCGGATGCGGTAGCGGCCGTCTTCGGGGCAGCGGAGCGCGCCGGAGGGGTCGCGGCTTCCGAGCGAGAGGGACTCCATGCCGGGGGGGGCGGCGGTGTCGTCGAATTCGGCGATTTTTTCGCTTTGTTCGGCCCCGGCGGCGTCGCGGGTGATTTTGAAGACTTGGAGGAGCCAGTCGGTGGGGTAGCCGAGGCGGTGGCTGAGGACGTCGATCATGATTTGGCGTCCTTTGGTGCCGGTGAATTCGAACCAGTCGAGGGAGGCGGGGGGGGCGTCGACGGCGATGGGGAGGTCGAGGGGGTGGGCGGCGCTGGCTTGGGGAGCGGGCTCTGGGAAGGTGTGGCGGGGGGCTTGGGGCATCCAGTCGCAGAGAGCGCCGGAGAGGGGGATGGGGAGGGGGGCGGGAAGGCCGGGATCGCCGGTGGGGGCGATGGTGAGGCGGTAGAGGCTGGTGGGGCCGCCTTGCCAGACGATGTCGTGGAGTTTGACGATGAAGTCGCCGTCTTCGGGGGCGGTGAAGTCGATGGCGGGGTCGCTGCTGTTGGTGCGGTGGGCGGTGGCGAGTTCGCGGCCGGCTTTGTTATACAGCGTTAGGACAGCATTGAGGGGGGAATCGATGCGTTCGGCGGCGCAGGAGAGGAGGAGGCGTTGGCCTTTGGTGGCGGTGAAGCGGAAAAAGTCGGCGGCATCGGCGGCGGTGGTGCCGTTGACGGTGATGGGGAGGGTGAGGGGCAGGGCCTGGTCGGGGGAGTCGTGGGGACCGGCGTCGGTGAGTTCGGGGAAAGTGCCGATGGCGAGGAGTCGGCTAGCGGAGAGGCCGTAGCGGCCGGCGGCGCGGACTTCGTAGAGGCCGGGGCGGAGGCCGGCGCTGGCGGTGATTTTAAATTGGAGGCCCTCTTGGTGGGTGGCGGAGAGACCGGGGTCGCTGAAGAGGAGGTGGTCCGCGTCTTCGAGGTCTTGGCCGGTGAGGGCGACGGTGGTTTCGGTGCCTAACTGGAGGCCGGGAGGGAAGAGGGCATCGAGGCGGGCGGTGGGGAGTTGGGCGAGCACGGGTGAGGCCATGCTAGCGAGGGCCGCCAGGAGGAGGCGGGCGGGAGCGGGGAGGGGCATGGAGGTGTGGGCTCTTCAGTGGTTGAAGAGGAATTCCTTGGTGTTGAGGAGGGCCCAGACGAGGTCTTCCCAGGCACCGGCTTCGCCTTTTTTGGCGTCGAGGTAGGCGGTGGCCTGAGCGGTTTCGGAGGCTTCGGGGGGGCGTCCGTAGGCGGTGACGAAGAGTTGTTGGAGGCGCTCGGGGAGGGGGCGGGTGTCCTTGGCGAGTTGGGCAGGGCGTCCGGCGGGGGCGGTGAGTTTTTCCTGAATGCCTTTGGAATTGAGGAGGTGGAGGCTTTGGGCGAGGCTGCTGTCTTGAGTGCGTTCGCATTCGCAAGCGCTGGTGTTTTCGGGGCGGCCGAAGACGGTGAGGAAGTAGCTGCCGGCGTTGAAGCTGTCGTCGGGGAGGGCGACGGCGCGGCGCTCGACGGGTTGGCCGGGGAAGCGGGAGGTGAGGCCGCTGACGGTGTCGATGGCGTCGAGGAGGACTTCGGCTTGGAGGCGGCGGGGGTAGAAGCGGCTGAAGTTTTGGCGGTCGCTGGCGTTGTGTTGATTGGGTAGGCTGGAGAGTTGATAGGTGCTGCTGGTGCAGAGGGTGCGGACGAAGGCCTTCATGTCGTAATTGCTTTGGATGAAGGATTTTTCGAGGGCGTCGAGGAGGGCGGGATTGACGGGGGGGTTAGTGATGCGCATGTCGTCTTCGGGTTCGACGAGGGCGCGGCTGAAGAAGTGCTTCCAGTAGCGGTTGGCGAACATGCGGGCGAAGAAGGGATTTTCCGGGGCGGTGAGCCAGGCGGCGAGGGCGGGGCGGGGGTCGTCTTGGGGGTCGAGCTTGAGGGTGGGACCGCCGAGGGTGGTGGGGGTGACGGGTTGACCGGTGCGGGGGTTTTGGGCGGAGGCGGCACCGCCTTGGTGGAAGATGGCTTCTTCGGCGGGTTGGTCGGAGGGTTTGCGGCCGACTTGGGAGAAGAAGGCGGCGAGGCCGAAGTAATCTTGTTGGCTCCACTTTTCGTAGGGATGGTGGTGGCATTGGGCGCACTGGAGGCGCTGGCCGCAGAAGACTTGGGCGATGTCTTGCATTTGCTCCTGGGGTTTTTGGACGGAGCGATACCAAGCGACGGCGGGGGAGTGGCCGATGGTGCCGGAGGCGGAGACGACGCCGGCGGCGAGTTCGGAGAAGGGGCGGTTTTGGTTTAATTTATCGCGGATCCAGGAATAGAAGGCTTGGGTGCCGTAGGCGGGGCGGTCGGCGCGTTTGTTGCGGAGGAGGGATGACCATTTGGAGGCGAAGTATTCGGCGTAGTCTGGGGAGCTGAGGAGGCGGTCGACGAGGGTGCCGCGTTTGTCTGGGGAGGCGTCTTGGGCGAAGGCGGTGGCTTCGGCGGGTTTGGGGAGGCGGCCGGTGATGTCGACGGTGACGCGGCGCAGGAAGGTGGCGTCGTCGCAGAGGGCGGCGGGGGGCAGGCCGAGGGTGCGCAGTTTGGCGAAGACGTGTTGGTCGACGAAATTGTGTTCGGGGGGGAATTCGCCGAGGGGGGCGCCGAGGGGGATGGTGGCGCGGAAGACGCCGGCCATTTCCATGTAGCGGATCATGACGGCGGCGTCGCCGGGTTGTTGGGCGGTGCGGACGAGGCCGGTGGGGGAGACGGTGGCCATTTCCTTGGCGCCGCTATCATATTGCACGAGGGCGGTGACGTCTTGCCAGGAGCCGTCGGAGTAGTGGGCGGTGACTTGGAGTTGCTGTTCGCTGTCGGGGGCGAGGAGGCGTTCTTGGGGGAAGATGGCGAGGCGGATGGGGGCGGGGGCGGCGGGGTTGCCCTTGGGCATGCCTTGTTCCATCCAGCGGACGAGGGTGCGGTAGTCGGGGGAGCCGCGTTCCATGCGGGCACCGCCGCCGTGGGGCATTTCGCCGGTGCCTTTGAGGAGGAGGAGGCTGCTTTCGGGGGCGGCGGGGAAGAGGCGGCGGCCGCGGGATTCGTGGACGAGGTGCTCGTAGTCTTCGCCGGGCTCGAAGCCTAACAGGGAAAGTTTAAAGCCGTTTTGGCCTTCGGATTTGCCATGGCAGCCGCCTCCGTTGCAGCCGTATTTGGTCATGACGGGGACGATGTCGTTTTTGAAATGGAGGGGTCGGTCGGTGGCGGCGCCTTGGATGAGGAGGGTGGCGGTGGCTTGGGCGCCGTCCTTGGTCGCAGTTAGGGTAGCGGTGCCGTCGCGGAGGGGGGTGGCGCGGCCGGTGGGGGAGATGCTGAGGAGGCCGTCGGGCTCGACTTTCCAAGTGACTTCGCGGGTGGCATCGCGTTCTTTGCCGGGGGCGTCGCTGGCGGTGACGAGGAGTTGCAGCATGGCGTCGGCGCCATGGAGGGTGCCGTTTTGGCCGTCGGGGGCGCCGCAGTGGATGCGGAGTTCGGCGGCGTGGAGGGCGGCGGTGGGCGCGAGTAGAGCCAGGAGGGCGAGGTGGGCTTTCATCATACGAGCTCTTTCATGGGCTGGAATTGACCATCCACGAGGAAGTGGGGGCGGCCGGTGAGGTCGGCCACGGTGGTGGTGTTGGGATTGATCCCGAAGTTATTATAAAGGGTGGCGAAGATTTCTTGGAAGTGAACGGGGCGGTCGGCAGCTTCTCCGCCGAGGCGGTCGGTGGCGCCGATGACTTGGCCGGTTTTCATGCCGCCGCCGGCGAGCAAGGCACCGGAGACGTTGGGCCAGTGATCGCGGCCGCCTTTGTCGTTGATGCGAGGGCTGCGGCCGAATTCGCCCCAGGCGAGGACGGTGACGTCGTCGGCCATGCCGCGGTCGTGGAGGTCTTGGACGAGGGCGGTGATGGCTTGATCGAAGTCGGGGAGGTTGTCCTTGGCGATTTTGAAATTTTGGCCATGCCAGTCCCAGAAGCTGTAGCTGAGGGTGACGACGCGGACGCCGGCTTCGACGAGGCGGCGGGCGAGGAGGAATTGTTCGTTGAGGCGGGGGGCGGCGTCGCCTTGGATTTGGTCGGTGCCTTTGCCGTAGCGTTCGCGGAGTTTGGGGTCTTCGCCGGAGAGGTCGAGGGCTTTGAGGAGGCGAGAGGAGGTGAGGATATCGAAGGCTTGTTCGGTGAAGGCGTCGACGCCAGACATGACGCCGGAGGCATCGGCGCTGCGGCGGAAGCCGTCGAAGGCTTTGAGCAGGCCGCGGCGGTCGGCGAGGCGTTCGAGGGACATGCCGTTGAGGGTCATGTCGTCTTTGACGCTGCCCATGGGCATGAAGGGGGCGTGGGCGACGCCGAGGAAGCTGGTGAGCCCCTGATTGTAGGGGGCGTGCTTCATTTTCGGCGAGAGGTTCATGTAGCTAGGGACGGCGGGGCCGGCGCCTTCTAACTTGGAGATGATGCTGCCGATTTCGGGCCAACCGCCGGGGGGGACGTTGTCGTTGAGGCGGCCGGTGATGCATTGGAAGGATTCGTGGCGGTCTTTGGCGCCGACGACGCTGCGCACGAAGGCGAACTTGTCGGCCATGCTGGCGAGGCGGGGGAGGTGTTCGCAGATCTGGATGCCGGGGACGTTGGTGCGGATGGGGGAGAATTCGCCGCGGATTTCCGAGGGGGCGTCCATTTTGAGGTCATACATGTCCTGGTGGGGGGGGCCGCCGGGCAGGTAGACGAGGATGAGGGCTTTTTGGGATTTGCCGATGCCTTGGGCGGCTTCGGCGCGGAGCAGTTGGGGGAAAGTGAGGCCTCCCAAGCCCAAGCCGCCGAGGCGGAGGAAGGAGCGCCGCGACAGGCCGTCGCAGAAGGAACCCCCCGACTTTTCTGAAAATAAAGTGAGCATAAGAAAAAGTTAGCCGATCAATTCCGGCATCGGTTTGAATTGTTCGTCGACGAGGAAGCGCGGGCGGCCGTTGAGGTCGTCGATGGTGGCGGTGTGGGTATCGACCCCGGCGGCGTGGTAGAGGGTGGCGAAGACCTCTTGGAAATCCACGGGGCGCGCCACGGCTTCGCCGCCGAGGCGGTCGGTGGCACCGATGACTTGGCCGTGTTTCATGCCGCCGCAGGCAAGGGCGGCGCAGGAAACCCGGGGCCAGTGGTCGCGCCCGCCATCTTTACTAATTTGGGGGGTGCGGCCGAATTCGCCCCAGACGACCACGCTGACGTCTTGGTCGAGTCCGCTGTCGTGGAGGTCTTGAACGAGGGAAGTGAGGCCGTTGTCGAGTTGGGGAAAGACTTCGCGGGCTTGGGGGAAATTGCGGGAGTGCCAGTCCCAGCGGTTGAAGCCGAGGGTGACGCAGCGGACGCCGGCTTCGACGAGGCGGCGGGCCATGAGGAATTGTTCGGGGCATTCGGGGCCGCCGTCGTCGCGGCATTTCATGGTGCCGCGGCCGTAGCGGGCGCGGACCTTGGGGTCTTCGCGGTCGAGGTTGAGGGCTTCGGAGAGGCGGCTGGAGGTGAGCACGCCCATGGCTTGCTGTTGGAAGGCATCCATGGCGCCCATCATGCCGGAGGCGTCGACGTCGCGGCGCAGGGTATCGAAGCTGTGGAGGAGGGCGCGGCGGTCTTGGAGGCGCTCTAGGGAGATATTATTGAGGACGAGGTCGGCGGAGCCGCCGCCGTTGGGTTGGAAGGGGGAGTGGGCGGGGCCGAGGAAGCCGGGTTTGCCGGGGTCGGCCCAGGGGGCATGGCCCATTTTGGGGGAGAGTCCGACGAAGGCGGGGACGCCGGGGGCGCCGGCTCCGTGGAGGCGGGACATGATGGAGCCGATGCTGGGCCAACCTCCGGCGGGGGCATTGAGCGCGGGGCGACCGGTGAGGCATTGTTCGGCGGCGTGCTGGCCGGTGCTGCCGACGACGCTGCGGATGAGGCTGAACTTGTCCATCATGGCGGCCATTTTGGGAAAGAGCTCGCAGATTTCGATGCCGGGGACTTTGGTGCCGATGGGCCGAAATTCGCCGCGGATTTCGGAGGGGGCGTTCATTTTCAAATCCCACATGTCCTGGTGGGGCGGGCCTCCGGGGAGGAAGACCATGATGATGGATTTCTTGGTGGAACTGGCCTGGGCGGCTTCGGCGCGGAGCAGGTTGGGCAGCGCCAAGCCGCCTAAGCCGAGGGCTCCGAGGCGGAGAAAACCACGGCGCGATTGGCCGTCGCAAAAGCGGGAGGAACGGGAACCAGAGATGCTCAACATGCGCGGAGGGTGGCGGGGTTAAGAGTTAGATTGCCGGGAGGGGGGGGGGCGGCAAAGGTTCCGCCGACTGCGGCGGCAGGAGGTTGAGCAGAACTTACGCCTGCCATTAAGGGGTCGCTAAGGCGATTCTTTCGGATGAAGTGCGGCGGGTGGGCTTGGCGGCGCGGCGCGCGGTGCCTTCAGCCGTCTCCGCGAGGGGGAAAATGAGCTGGCTGGGCGCGAAAAAGCCGGACCCGGGGAGGGGTCCGGCTTAGGTCCGGCTGGGGTGGCGGAGAGGCGATGTTAGCCTTCGTCTTCGACGACGTCGGGCCATTCGGTGTGGAAGGGCTTGCCTTCGGGTTTGTCGAGGCGCTCGTAGGTGTGGGCACCGAAGAAGTCGCGCTGGGCTTGGAGGAGGTTGGCGGGGAGGCGGGCGGCGCGGTAGCTGTCGTAATAGCCGAGGGAGGCGCTGAAGGCGGGGACGGGGATGCCGTTGGTGACGGCGAGGGCGACGGTTTCGCGCCAGCTTTGTTGGAACTGGTTGAGGAGGTCCTTGAAGAAGGGATCGAGCATCAGGTTGGTGAGGCCGGGATTGCTGCGGAAGGCGTCGGTGATGCGGTTGAGGAACTTGGCGCGGATGATGCAGCCGCCGCGCCAGATGGCGGCGATTTTGCCGAGGTCGAGGTTCCACTCTTTCTTTTCGCCCATGGATTTGATGAGGTCGAGGCCCTGGGCGTAGGAGATGATTTTGGAGGCGAAGAGGGCGTCGTGGACTTTGGCGACGAGGGCCTGCTTTTCCATGGAGATATTGGCGACGGGACCCTGGAGGTGGACGCTGGCGGCGAGGCGCTGTTTGCGTTGGCTGGAGAGGATGCGGGCTTCGACGGCGGCGTTGATGGTGGAGATGACGACGGCGTTTTCGACGGCGTTTTGCAGGGTCCATTGGCCGGTGCCTTTTTGGCCGGCTTTGTCCACGATGAGCTCCACGATGGGGGTGCCGGTTTCTTCGTCTTTTTGGGCGAAGATTTTGGAGGTGATCTGAATGAGGTAGGATTCGAGGTCGCCGTTGTTCCAGTCGGTGAAGACTTGGGCCATTTCGTCGGAGGTGAAGCCGGCGGCTTTGAAGATGTTATAGGCTTCGCAGATGAGCTGCATGTCGCCGTATTCGATGCCGTTGTGCACCATTTTGACATAGTGGCCGGCCCCGCCGGGGCCGATGTGGGTGACGCAGGGTTCGCCGTTCACTTTGGCGGAGATGCTTTCGAAAATGGGCTTCATGACCTCCCAGGTGCTGGCGGGGCCGCCGGGCATGATGGAGGGGCCTTTGAGGGCGCCTTCTTCGCCGCCGGAGACGCCGGCGCCGATGAAGCGGAGGCCGAGTTCGCCGAGTTCGGCGTCGCGGCGTTCGGTGTCGGTATAGAGGCTGTTGCCGCCGTCGATGATGATGTCGCCTTTATTGAGGAGGGGGACGAGGGCTTCGATGACGGCGTCCACGGGGGCGCCGGCTTTGACCATGATTTGGATTTTGCGCGGGGTGGAGAGGGATTCCACGAAGGCCTCGAGGGTGCGGCAGCCGACCAATTTTTTCTCGGGATTATCGGCGATGAATTGGTCCGTGACGGCGGTGGTGCGGTTGTAGACGCTGACTTGGAAGCCGCGGCTTTCCACGTTGAGGACGAGGTTTTGGCCCATCACAGCCAGGCCGATTAATCCGAAGTCGCTTTTGCTCATATTCTATCAGGTTTTGCTCTTGAAGTGGGAGAAGGGCAGGGGTTTGGAGGGAGGGGCAACGTGTCCCGCTCCCCTTGCTTGGCAATGGAAAATGCGCCTGTATTGATTACCCTCGGCCCTGAGCCGGTGCCGCAGCCTCCCCCTGCGGACGCTGGGACGTGGGGGGCGCAGGTTTGTTTTTGGGGTCGGGTGCGCGATCGCGAGGACGGTCGAGCGCTGCGCGGCATTACGTATAGCGCGTATCCGGCGATGGCCCTGCGGGAGTTGGAGGCGGTGGCGGCGGCGTTGCGCGAGGAGTTTGGGCCGCATCCCCTGCGGCTGCACCACCGCACGGGATTTGTGGCCAATGGGGAAGCCTCGCTCTTCATTGCGGTGGCGGGTCGACACAGTGCGGAATCGTTTGCGCTCTGCGCCGAGTATGTGCGACGACTCAAGGTGTCCGTGCCGGTCTGGAAACACCCTGAGTTCCTTTCCGACGCGCCTTGAATTTCGCCCCATGAATCTGCCCAACCAATTGACGGTATCGCGCCTGGTCCTCACGGCGGCGTTTGTGGCGGTGACGGCGGTGCCTTGGCCCTATGCGTTCACGGTGGGCTTGGGCCTCTTTGCGGTGGCTTCTATCACCGATTGGCTGGATGGAAAAATCGCCCGGGAGCGGAACTTGGTCACGGCTTTTGGGCAATTGATGGACCCATTGGCGGACAAAATTCTGATGGCGGCGGCCTTTGTGACCTTGATGGAACAGGGCCTGATGCCGGGATGGCTGGTCATCGCCATTTTGGCGCGGGAATTTCTCGTTACGGGCCTGCGCTTGGTGGCGGGGGCGCGGGGCGCGGTGTTGGCAGCGGACCGGTTGGGCAAGCAAAAGACGCTCTGGCAGATGGTGACGGCGTGCTACTTGCTGATCGAGCTAGCCACTAGGGAAAGCCCCCTAGCTTTTGCCCGGCCCTGGTTTGAGTTGTCGGGGCCGGGCGGTTTTTGGCTGATGTGGCCGCTGCTGCTGGGGCTCACTTTGGTGACGACGCTGTATTCAGGGCTGGCCTATTTTTGGAAAAACCGGCAAATCGTGTTGGAGCAACTCTGAGCGCGAGCAGCGGGGGCGGGCAAAAACGCGTGTGGCGCGGCATTTCCTGGCCTTGCCCGGTGCGCCCGCGCTTTACGTTTCCCATTTTCCATGTCACAACTGCTTTTTATGAAATCTGAAACCTTCCGTGCTTCGCCTTTTTCCGCCCTCCGGCGCGCCCTGCTGCTGGCCGGGGGCACCGCGCTGCTGGCCGCCTCTTGCGTGAATCGCCCCGCCTATGGGCCGGAGGCCAACGTTTTTGCCCCGCGCTATGGCTATGGCAGTCAGCCTTCCCAGTTGGCAGAGCGCCCCGCCGCGCCGGGCGCGCCCCTCGCCCCAGCGTCGGCGGATCGCGGCGCGGCCCCAGCCAAGAGCGGGGAACCCCGCAAGGTCCCGGACATCAAGCGCGACCCCAGCAATACGACCGTGGACGTGACTCCGCCGCCTAGCAAAACTGCGCCCGAGGCCAGCCCAGAGGCACCTGCGGCAGCGGCGGAAACTTCGGCAGCGCCCGCTTCCGAAGCGGCCCCTGCGGCGCCCTCGCCAGTCAGCGCGCCCCCAGCCGTTAAGCCAGCGGTCGCGCGGGAGGATCTGCTCTTCGGCCAACCTGTGGTGGGCAAGAAGGGCTTTGTCTATAGCCCCTACGCTCCGGACAAAGGGCAGGTCGATGTCCAAGATATCCCCTCTGGCACCAAGGTGAAGTGCCCTTACACGAACAAGGTTTTCCGCGTTCCTTGAGGTTGTTTGGAAGCTGGCCCGGGTCCCCCCTTGGCTGGATGCCCTCCCGTCCGGCGCAGGTCTGCTGAGGCCTGCGCCGCTTCCTTTTCCCGCCCCCTGCCTTCGCCCCATGCCTGCCTCCCTCCCTGCCCGAAGGACTTCTCTCTCATGAAGCCCCTCTCCGAAATGTCCTTGGCGGTCTTTGGTCCCGGCCTGTTAGGCGGGTCGCTGCTCCTTGATGCTCGCCTCCATGGGGTGGGCGAACTCCGGGTCTGGGGCCGACGCGAGGAAAGTCTCGCCCAGGTGCGCCAGCGCGGCCTCGCCGATGTGGCCTCCACTGACGCCGCCGCCGTGGCCGAAGGCGCCGACCTCTTGGTCCTCTGCGTTCCGGTTGGCGGGATGAAAGCCCTCGCTGAGGACATCGTGCAGGCGAAGTTAGGAGTCGATCCGGTGGTCACGGATGTCGGCAGCGTCAAGGCTGCGGTGGTAGCGGGAGCGGGGGCGGTCTGCCGCCGCGCGGGCCTGGTTTTTGTGGGGAGCCATCCCATGGCCGGGGCGGAGACGGCGGGCCTGGGTGCGGCCCGCGCCGGGCTCTTCCAGGGGGCGGCTTGCATCCTCACTCCTGAGGGAGACACCGATCCGGCGGCGCTGGCCAAGGTGGAGAACTTTTGGCAAGCCCTGGGCTGCCGCACCGCGCAGATGGAGGCGGCCCACCACGATGCCTTGGTGGCGCGCATCAGTCACCTGCCGCACCTCGCGGCGGTGGCCGCCACCCTAGCTTCTTTCAAGCCGGACGCCTCCATGGCTCAATTCGCTGCTGGCGGCCTGCGCGACACCACCCGGGTCGCTTCCGGCTCGCCCGGGATGTGGCGCGAAATCTTGCTAGAAAACCGCCGGGCCATCTTGCCGGCCCTGGCCGACCTGCACCGCGCCACTGGCGAACTGCTTGAAATCCTCGAGAAAGCGGACGAGGACAGCCTGCTCGCCCGCCTGGAGGAGGCCCAGCAACTGCGCGCGACGCGCTATTCCTGAAATCCTCTTCCCCACCCGTCTTTTTGCTACCCTCGCCCCCGCCTATCAATGTCAGAATTCCGCGTTAGAAAAGCCCATCCCATCGCCACGGAGATCACCGTTCCTGGGGACAAAAGCATCTCGCACCGCGCCATCATGTTCGCTTCCCTAGCGGATGGCACTAGCGAAATCACTGGTTTCCTCCCCAGTGGCGACTGCCTCAGCACCGCCGCCGCCTTCCGCGCCATGGGGGTCGCGATCGACTTTTTGAATGAGGACGGCAGCCCTTGGCAACCTGCGGCGTCGGGCGCGGGTCCCCACCGCGTCATCGTCCAAGGCCGCGGTCTCCGCCTGCAAGCTCCCGCTGGGCCGGTGGATTGCGGCAACTCCGGGACCACCATGCGGCTGCTTGCGGGCATCCTTTCTGGTCAGAATTTCACCACGGTGATGACGGGGGACGAGTCCCTCAGCAAGCGCCCCATGAAGCGCGTCACGGAGCCGCTTTCCCTGATGGGAGCGCGCTTCGAGGCCACTGGCCCCAAGGAAACCCCGCCCCTCACGGTGCATGGCCACTCGGCGCTGCGGGCCATCACCTACCCGCTTCCCATGGCTAGCGCCCAGGTGAAAAGTGCTATTTTATTGGCAGGGCTTTATGCTGAGGGAAAGACTACGGTGATTGAGCCCGCCGTGACCCGCAACCACACCGAGACCATGTTGCGTCATTTCGGGGTCAAGACGGTGCGCCAGGGCTTGGCGATCTCCATCTATGGGGGCCAGGTGCCGGAAAGCCGGGACTTCCATGTTCCGGGCGACATTTCCAGCGCGGCCTTTTGGCTGGTCGCGGCGGCGGTCCAGCCCGGCTCGGAACTAGTCATCAAGGGGGTTGGCCTCAACGAAACCCGCACTGGCATTCTCAAAGTCCTGCTGCGCATGGGCGCGCAAATCACTGAAGACATCCGCGAGGGAGCCGACGGCGAGCCCTGCGGCACGCTCACCATCCGCGGCGGCGGCCTGCGGGGCACCGTCATTGCGGGCGACGAGATTCCCAATGTCATTGACGAGCTCCCCATTCTGGCCGTGGCCGGAGCCCTCGCCCACGGCACCACGCTGATCCGCGATGCCCAGGAACTCCGCGTCAAAGAAACCGATCGCATTGCCGCCGTGGTCGAAAACCTGCAGCGCTTCGGCGTGGCGGTGCGGGAACTCCCCGACGGCATGGAAATCACCGGCTCGGGCGGCCAAGCCCTTGTCGGTGCCAAGGTCACTAGCTTTGGCGACCACCGCATCGCCATGGCCTGCGCCATCGCGGGGCTTTTCTCCGAGGGCGAATCTGTCATTTCCGACGTCGATTGCGTGGGCACGTCCTACCCGGGATTCGCCGAACACTTGCGCCTCTTTCAGTCCCGCCACGTCACGGGCAGCACCACTCCCGTGATCGACCGCCTTCCTAGCTCCCTTTCCGACCCCACCTGAGCCATGCCGGATACCTTTGTTATCGCCATTGACGGCCCGGCCGCTTCCGGAAAAAGCAGCGTTTCCAAGGTCCTGGCGCGGCGCCTCCACTGCGCCCACGTCAATAGCGGGGCCCTCTACCGCGCCGCCACCTGGGGCATCCTCCAGGCCGGAGCCGACCCCGCCGATCCTGACGCCGCCGTCGCCGCCCTTCGCGCCCTGCACCTCGACTGCCGCCCCAGCGGATCCAGCTTCACCATTCTCGTCAATGGAGTCGACCCCGGCGAGCAACTGCGCGAGCCCGCCGTGGCCTCGCGCGTTTCCACTTTGGCTAGCGTGCCCGAAGTCCGCGAGATCCTCACGGCTTTGCTGCGCAGCCTAGCCGATGGCCGCAGCCTCATCATGGAGGGCCGGGACATCGGCAGCGTGGTCTTTCCGGAGACGCCCTATAAATTTTATATCGACGCCAGCGAGGACGTCCGCTTGAGCCGCCGCCGCGCCCAGGGTGAAGTCGACTCGCTGGTCAGTCGCGACCAGCAAGATTCCACGCGCAAGACCGCCCCCCTCAAGGTCGCCGCTGAGGCCCATGTCATCGACACCACCGCGCTCGCGCTGGAGCAAGTCGTCGCCGCAGTGCTCGCCACGCTGCAGCGCCGGGGGCTGGTGGTGGAGGCCCCGGAAGCCTGAACCTTTTTGAGCGAAAAAGACCAAAATCCACTTGCGCCGGGCCGCTTCCCGCGCATTCTGATGACCCGCAGCGCTGGCTGCGTTCCCACAAAAGACCCTTTCGTCTAACGGTTAGGACACGACCCTTTCACGGTTGTAATACGGGTTCGATTCCCGTAGGGGTCGCCACTTTTGTAACTGCTCAGTTATGCAAGAAGTGGCGGCCGAGGTGGTCTCGGTCGCACAACACAAAGAGTGCGGTGCATGCCAGTTGCAGGTGGTTTTCGGGGGGATTTTCCGAGCCTTTTTTCGCAGTTGAAGGATGCTTCGGGCCGTTCCGCCCATCCTTCTTCTGGGGATCCCTTCCCAGCAAAGCACTGGGCGCGGCAGATGGGGATGGGAAGCAACGCGTCGGCGCGGCGCGATCGCTGGTGATGCCGCCATTTTTCCAGGTCATCTGTGTTGCCCAAGCCCCAGGGGGGCATCCCAAGCAAGCCTAAGGCAAGGCCTGTGGGACGACGATTAAGATTGAGCACTGACGACAATGAAAACTGACCCCTGATGGGGTGGTTTTCCGGGGTGATTCGGCGTGCTGATTGACGTCGGCCGGGGCGGCGTGTGCTGCTTCGGGTTGTGGTCAACAGAGTCCAACTCACCAGGCTCGCTTTCGAACGCAAGCAAGGAAGAACCATCAGCATGAGTGTAATGAAGGCAGGGATGCCCCGCCATTTGTCAGGAAATTCCCAGGTAATTTGGCTGCAGCCCTCACGGGATGTCCGGGGCCGAGACCTGGGGCATTGCCCCAAGCTGGCCTGGGACGCCCCGTTGGGGCTTGGGCACCGCCATCCCTCCAGGAAATTTCCAGGTAATTTGGCTGGGGATGCGGCGTTCCTTCAGAGCGCGGGGATCGGGGGCCTTGGCCTTCCCCAGGGCGTTGCCCTGGGCTGGTATGCCCCTTGGGGCAGAGCTGCCGACGTGGATCACGTCCTGCAGTGTGGGGAATCCACCCGTCGCGTGAGGGGGAGGCCAGGCAAAGGCCGAAGGCAATACCGCCGGAGTGCCCCGGCTGAGGCGTTTCGCCTCCGACCTGGTGGCGATTCGCCGGGCCGACGGCGGGTCTGAAGCCTGCGACATCTCCCTTCGTTCCCGCGAGCGCCTGCAGGCTTCGCTGCGCAAACAAGCTGAGGGCCTCGGCTTCCGGCGCGCTCCTGCGGCGAACTTTGGCAAGCGTTGTTCGGGAGGGGATGGGCTGATTCAGGACTAGAGCCCTGGGGGTTGCCGTAAAACCGCGCAGGTCCCGGCTGACCCGCGCGCTTTTTGGACGCGGAATCTCCCGAGTCGCTGAGCTGGCTTGCGCGCGAACTGCGCCAGCTGCGGGGTGCCTCTGCGAGGGACGGACTGGCCAAGGGCCCCGGCAAGGGAGATCTGTGAGGGGGTCCTATCTGCGCCGACGGGGCTCGCTTCCTCAGCGCAGTTTCGCTGAGAAAGGGATTTAGGGAGGCCCAGAGGGGGCGGCAGGATGCCAACAGCCGAGTCGCCTTTGCGGATGGGGCCGATCATGGGTTTAAGCGGCGGGCCGGGGGGTTATTTTTTGAGTTTGGCGAGGTAGGAGGCGGGGTCTTTGAGGAACTTGGGTTTGCAGGATTTGCAGCAGAGTTTGATTTCTTGGCCTTCGTGGGTGAAGGCGACGGGTTTGCCCATGGTACCGAGTTTTTCGCCGGAGACGAGGCAGGAGTCGAGGGGGTAGGGTTTGACCTTGGGGGCTTCGGCGGGGGCGGGGGCGGGCTTGGGTTCGGCGGCGCGGGCGAGCGGAGCGGCGGCGAGGGCGGCGAGGAGGAGGAGGGCTGGTTTCATGAGATGCGATGGGAGTGGGAGATACGGGGAATGGGGGGCAGTTCACAATTTCCCGAGGTATTTGGCGGGGTTGGCGTCGAATTTTTTGACGCAGGGTGGGCAGCAGAATTTTAATTCTTGGCCCTGATGGACTCGGGTGACGACGGGGCCCATGGAGCCGAGGGCGTTGCCGGAGACGAGGCAGGTGGTTTTGGGGTAGGGTCGGGTGGCGCCGCTGGGGCCGTTGGTGGTGGTGCAGGCGCTGAGGAGGAGGCCGAGGGCGGCGGCGAGGAGGAGGGAGGCTTTCATGGGGGTGGGTTTTATTGGGGTGTGAGGTGGTGGGAAGTTTAGAAGCGAAGGACGAGTCCGCCGCCGAGGCCGTAGTCGGAGCTGTATTGGGAGGCGAGGGAGAGGGATTCGCTGAGGGTGTATTCGAGTCCCGCAGCCCAGGCCCAGGAGGTGGCGGTGTCGAATTCGGCTTTGGCGAAGGCGCTGAGGCGGGGGCTGAGCTGGAGATTTTTGGCGAGGGCGAAGCGGGCGTCGGCGGCGCTGTCGAGGGAGAGGGAGGCCCAGAGTAGGTAGGGGAGGCGGTAGCGGAAACCGGCGAGGGCGCGGAGGTCGCGGCCGTCTTCGTCGCTGCGTTCGAGGCGGGCACCGGCGAAGGCGCGGCCGTTGGGGCCGAGGTAGTGTTCCCAGGTGGCGTCGATTTGGTATGCGGTGGCGTCGGTGTGTTGCCATCCGGCTTCCCAGGCGAGTTGGAGGTCGTGGTGGGCGTGGCGGAGGGTGAGAAGGCCTTCGGAGAGGTGGGATTGGAGGGAGGCGCTGCCCCAGAGGGAGATCATTTCGTGGCCGTGTTCGCCGAGGTTGACGCCGGCGGCGGCGGCTTGCTGGGCGCCGCGGCTGGGGGGGCCGAGGGAGAGGCTGAGGGGGTGCTCGTGGGGGGGAGGGGAGGAATGGGAGGGAGGTGAGAACTGGTGGGAGGTGTTTGGGGAAATAGGGGTGGTGGCGGGGCTGTCGCGGACGGAGACGATGCGGCCCATGCCGGCCATCATGTGGTAGAGGAGGTGGCAGTGGAACATCCAGTCGCCGGTGGCATTGGCTTGGAATTCGATGGTTTGTCGGCCCATGGGGGGGAGA
>CALQKQ020000014.1 GCA_943331195.2 Akkermansia muciniphila
CCGTTTCCCCCCGCCGATTCACCGCCGCTTTCACAAAGCAGTGCGCGACGCCCGAGAGGCCGAGCATGCAACCTGGCCGCAGCGGCCTCTGCGGGTGCGCCAAGACCGCAATCCCGAGGCCGAAAAGCAATTCGAGGCCTTGAAGGAAAAGCGCGATCACTTGGGCCGCCAACTCGACATCGATCCCTCGCTGATCGGGTCGAGGGCGTCGCTGGAGGCGATTTGCTTCGAGCCTAGCCGCGCCGAGGAACTCTTCCTCGACTGGCAGCGCCAGGTTCTCAGCCTTTGAGGGGGCCGGGAGGCGCTATCTTGAGGTGGGGAATGTTTTAGACTTCATTTTTGGGCTCCAGGGGCATAAAAATGATCTTAATCGCTGCGGTCGACGCTCCTTGAGAAGCTGTTGGCGACTCATTTTACCTCCTTGGCCTGTGAACGCACCCTTCCTCATCCCCTGTTCCCGCCTGCTATCGGTTTTTCTGGCGGCCGGCTGCTTGGCCTTCGGCCCGAAGACTTCGGCTCAGGCGCAGCGCCTCACGGAATTCCTCGCGGTCAACACCACAGGCATCGCCGATGAGAACGGCACTCGGCAGCCCTGGGTGGAGATTTGGAATCCCAGCCTGACCGCCGTTCTGACCTTGACGAACTACAAGCTGAGCAACGGCACCAGCCTTTGGACCCTGCCCACTCTGCAGATCATGCCCGACGAACGCATCCTGATTTGGGCTTCGGGCAAGGACCGCCGCGTCGTCACCGCCCCACTGCATGCCAATTTCACCCTGCCCACCGCCGCTGGCAGCACTCTCAGTCTGCTCAACTCCACGAACATCATCGTGTCGTCCCTGGCGAACTGCCCCGAGCAGGTCGCCGATGTTTCTTGGGGACGGGATGACTCCGATACCGCGACCACGCCGACCTGGGTAGGCCCCTATGCTAGTCCCACGCCAGGCGAGTCGAATCACAAATACGGAGGGGACGGCATGGCGGGAAAAGTCGTCTTCAGCGAGACCAGCCGCGCCTACAGCGGGGCCCTCAGCATCACACTTTCGCAGGCGGTTCCGGAGGAAGGCGCGGTGATCCGCTATACCACCAACCAAACCTTGCCCACGGCGGCTTCCACCCTCTACAGCGCGCCGTTCGCTTTCACGGCCACGGGCCCCTCCACCGTGATCCGCGCCCGCATTTTCAAGCCGGGCAAGCTTCCTGGCCCGACCGCGACGCATGGCTTTTTGCGCCTGGAAAACAATGCCCTGAATTTCAGCTCGGCGATGCCTCTCGTAGTCATCAGCACGTTCGGGGCGACCCCGCCGGACGACTCTGACCTCAATTCGTTCATGTGGGTCTGGGAACCCACCGGAGTCGACAAGCGCGCTCGTTTCTCCAATCCCCCCAACATCACCACCCGCATTGTGGTAGACAAGCGCGGCTCGAGCACCCTGGGGAATCCCAAATACAATCTCAACGTGGAGATGCGCCAGCCCTATGGGGAGGATGAACAGGATTTTCCCCTGATGGGGATGCCGTCCCACGCCGACTGGGTTTTCCATGCGCCTTACGACTTCGACCGCAGCCTACTGCACAATCCTCTGATGTATGCCCTGAGCAACGCGGTGGGGCGCTACGCGGTGCGCAATCAAATGGCGGAGGTGTTCATCGATCAAACCGGGAGCGGGTTGAACTTTCCTGGCTCCGGCTCGGGTGACTACTTCGGGGTCTACAACGTTATGGAAAAAATCCGCCGCGGCGCGGAGCGCGTTGATGTCGCCAAACTGGAGACCTACGATAACACCCCCGCGACCAAGAGCGGCGGCTACATCTTTAAAGTGGACCGCCTCGACTCTGGGGATTCGGGCTTCAACGCTGCCGGCCAAACCCTCGCCTATTACTATCCGAAAGAGCGCGATCTCAAATCCCCGCAGCGCGACCCCCAGGAGCAGTACCTAACTACTTTTATGAACGAGTTTTATACTCGTTTGCAGGGCGCGAACTGGAAAGACCCGCTGCTCGGCTATGCCACGCACCTCAATGTGCCCGCGGCGGTGGACCACCACTTGCTCAATGTCTGGTCTTTCAACGTCGACGCCCTGCGCCTCAGCGGCTATTGGACCAAGGACCGCGGCGGCAAGGTGTTCCCTGGGCCGATCTGGGACTTCGACCGCACCCTTTCCTCCACGGACGGGCGCGACGCCAACCCCTTGGTGTGGCGCTCCACGGTTTCGGACATGGGAACCGATTTCTTCAACCATCCCTGGTGGAATCGACTCTTCTTGGACGCCAACTTCTACCAGAAATACGTCGATCGCTGGCAGGAACTCCGCCGGGGCGCGTTCTCCCGGGCCAACCTGGAAGCCATGATTGACTCCCTGGATTCCCAAATCACTGCGGAGGCCATCAAGCGGGATTTGGCGCGCTGGAACATGGCCAAGCGGGCCTGGAAGCGGCCCTTCGCGGCACCAGACAACAACAATATCCTCGCCAGTCAGGCGGCGGAAGTGCAGCGGCTCAAGGATTACCTGCAACAGCGCGCCACCTTCATGGACAGCCAGTGGGTCGGTCCAGTGACGGCCTCGGCTGCTTCGGGCTTTGTGACCGCTGGCACCAAGGTCACCCTGAGCGGACCTGCGGGCGTGCCGATTTACTACACCTTGAGCGGCACGGATCCCCGGCCCAGCGGCGGTGCCGCCGCTGGGGCCACCGCTACGCTCTACAGCGGTCCGATTGAAATCACCGCTAACACGCGGCTGATGGCGCGCGCTTATAAAGCGACCCACACCGCCTTGATTGGGGCTAACAATCCTCCGCTGGTCTGCAAATGGAGTGGCCTCGCGGACCAGTCCTATACCACGGAAAGTCCGGTGGGGCCCGGGGACCTGATGGTCTCGGAAATCAACTACCATCCGATGGGCCCGACTCCGGCGGAATCCGCCGTCAACCTCGCTTGGACGGAGGACGATTTTGAATTCATCGAGCTGCGCAACATCAGTGGCCACACGGTTCATTTGGCCGGGGCCACGTTCACTCGGGGGGTGAGTTTTTCCTTCGCGGGGGGAGCGGCTCGCAGTATTGCCGCAGGGGAATGTTTGGTCCTGGTGGCCAATCCCGCCGCCTTTGCCGCGCGCTACGGCAGCGCCCTGGCCGTCAGTGGGCCCTGGACGGGCAGCCTTTCGAATGGCTCGGAGACCATTGCCCTAACTGGAGCCACCGGCTTGGAGGTCCTCTCTGTCTCCTACCGGGACGAGTGGGTCCCCGAGGCCGATCAGGGGGGCTTTTCCATGGTGGCCTATGAATGCTATCCGCTCGATTTCAGCGGAGCTCCGGCCTGGCGCTCCAGTGCGGCAGCGGGCGGCTCGCCAGGCGCCTGGGACGCCGCTAGCTTAGCGATCACGGCGGGCCCCGACCTCACGGTCAATCCCAGCATTCCCATGACCTTGCGCGGCGAAATCGTGGCTCCCTCAGCTGCTTTGGGCGCGGAAGCCCCGGTCTTGGCCTGGACGCAGATCAGCGGCCCGGGGACCTTGCGTTTCGCCGATCCCGCCGCCGCCACCACCTCCGCTACCGCAGATCTCCCCGGCGCCTATCGCATCAAGCTCAGCCTCACGGCTAAGGGAGTGACTTCCTCGGACGAAGCGAAGGTCTTCGCGGTGGACACCCCAGCCGCCTGGCTGGAGCGCCATCCTGGCATCGGGGTCCTCAGCGACGATCCCGACCAGGACGGGCGGAGCAATTTCCTGGAGTTCGCCCTCTTCACTGGGTCCAGTGCCCCCGACGGCAGCGCTCCTCCCATCGTCGAGGTTCAGGGCAACCGCCTCACCCTGGTCTACCAGCGCCACAAGGCGGCCTCCGGCCTGAGCTACGCCGTGGAGATTTCCGATGGCGCGAGCTTCCGCGCCCCTAACCCCGGCGAACTCAGCGAGACCATCCTGGACGACAGCGGCACCACGCAGACGGTGCGGGTCACGGATAGCGCCCCGCTGGGGACTCCGCTGCGGCGTTTCCTCCGCCTCAAGGTGACCTCGCCCTAAGCTCCTGGGCTGCCCTCCTTACCTAGGCCGAATCGGCGCGCGGCCGGAGGGGACGGGAAGTAACTCGCTTGTGCCTCAGGGTCGCTTGTGGTGCCGCCCTTTCCCTGGTCGCAGGCATCCCTGGATGCCCCGTTGGGGCGTAGCCGTAGAATGCCCCGTTGGGCCGCAGATCCAGAGCGCCAACGCTCAAATTACCTGGAAAATAGTGCGGCATCCTGATGCGGGGTGGGCGTGGGCGTCATCCACCGCGATGCGGCGCTCCTTCAAAACGCACTGGTTTGCTGCAAAACCTACCCAGGGCCTTGCCCTGGGTAGGCATATGCCACCATTTGCCAGGTCATTTGCAATGCTCACCCCAAAAGGAGAGGGGGCATTCCTGCCCCCCCGCCCCGGTCTTCCGGAAAAGCTGGGGGACAGGAATGTCCGCCTCCTTTCCGTTGAAGACGCAAATTACCTCCTAAATAACTCTTGTGTAAGTTACACAGCAGGAGCGAGTTGGAAATCGGGGTCGCCGGGCCAGACAAGCGCCTTGGGTTTAGCCTAGTTGGTCGGGGGAGACCTCGCGCCAAGCCCCGGGGGGCAAGTCGTCGAGGGTTAGGGCTCCGACGGCTTGGCGGTGCAGGGCGGTGACGGGGCAGCCTTGGCTGGCGAACATGCGGCGGACTTGGTGGTATTTGCCTTCGCGGAGGAAGAGGCGGGCGGTGTGCGCGCTGGTGATGTCGAGGCGGGCGGGGAGGCAGGGTTTGGCTTCGCCGCGGAGCAGCAGGGTTCCGGAGGAAAAGCAGTCGGCTAGTCCTGGGGGGAAGGGAGTGGCCACGGTGACGTGGTAGGTTTTTTCGACTTCGTGACGGGGGGAGGTGAGGCGGTGGCAGAGGGGGCCGTCATCGGTGATGAGAAGGAGGCCGCTGGTATCGCGGTCGAGTCGGCCGATGCTGAAGGGAGCGGGATGGCGGCGGGCCCAGCGCGTGGGGAGGAGGTCGTAGATGAGGGGGGACTCGGCGGGGTCGTGGGAGCAGGCAAAACCGAGCGGTTTGTGGAGGAGGACGAGGAGGCGATGGGGGAACTCCACGGGGGCGCCGTCGATGAGGACCTCTTCGGGAGCGACTCGTTGGTCGGGGCGAAGGAGGGCTTGTCCGCCGCGGCAGACGCGGCCGTTTTTGGTCCAGGCGGCGGCCTCGCGGCGACTGCAATAGCCGAATTGGGAGAGCAGTTGATCGAGGCGCAGGTCGGGCATGGGGGTGCGCCGGACGGAGGGGGTGGGCGGAAGGGGGGCTATTCGTCGCCGATGCTGAACTCGTCGGCGGAGAATTCGTCGTCTTCGTCGTCGCCGAGCATGCTGGCCATGGCGGCGACGGCGGCAGCGGCCATGCCGGCTTTTTTGCGCGCGCCTTTGAGGGGGCGAGGTCCGGGGTCTTCCTTTTTCTGGAGGGCGCGGCGGAGCTTTTTGAGGGCGATGTTTTGGAGTTGGCGAATGCGTTCGCGGGTGACGCCGAATTCCTGACCGACTTCTTCGAGGGTCTTGGGTTTTTGGCCGTTGAGACCGAAGCGGGCGTCGATGATTTTGCGTTCGCGCTCGTCGAGGACGTCCAGGAGGCCGTCCAACTGATCGTGCATGTTGCGATGGCTGAGGATTTCGTGCGGGGTCTGGGCGCGGTCGTCGCCGATGATTTCGCCGAATTCGGTGCTGTCGTCTTCGCTGATGGGGGCGTCGAGGGAGGCGGGGCGGAGGCTGGCGGCTTTGAGTTGGGCGAGTTTGGCGCGGTCGATGCCGATTTCCTCGGAGAGTTCGTCGTCGGTGGGTTCGCGGCCCAAGTCCTCGGACATGGACATGGAGACGCGGCGCATTTTGGAAATTTTGTCCACCATGTGGACGGGGAGACGAATCGTCTTGGACTGGTTGGCGAGGGCGCGCTTGATGGATTGTTTGATCCACCAGGCGGCGTAGGTGGAGAGTTTGCCGCCTTTATTGGGGTCGAAGCGCTCCACGGCCTTCATGAGGCCGATGTTGCCTTCGGAAATGAGGTCGAGGAGGGGGAGGCCGTAGTTGGCGTAGTCTTGGGCGATTTTGACGACCAAGCGGAGGTTGGCCTTGATCATGTGATCGCGGGCGGACTTGCTGCCGGCCTGGATTTTCGCGGCCAATTCGACTTCCTGTTCTGGGGTGAGGAGGGGCGTTTTGCCGATTTCCCGCAGGTAGATTTTGATGCCTCCATCGAGTTCAAGATTGGCCATAGCAGTAAAGAGGGGGGGCGGGAAAAGGTGAGGAGTGAAAGGGGCGAAGAGGGGAAGCGCTGGGGGGGAGCGGGGCGCGTTGGAGAGCGCCGCTGCCTCTCGATTTTATGAATAAATCAGACGCCGAGAGAAACACCACGCGAGGGAAGGGGCATCAACACCTTTTCGAGGCAAACGTCAATCGGGATTTCAAGAGCGGTGAAGGGGGCGGGGGCTTGCTGGGGGCTTGATGGCAAGGGACTTGGGGCTGGCGGGGCGCGGCCAGGTGCTAGGCAAAAGCCGTAGGTTATGATAGGGGTTTGGGGCGAGGGCGGCTCTGCCAGCGGCGGAGGGAGGAGTTGCAGTCCGCGTTTGATTTTTGCGGCGGTCGCCTGCATTTTCACGGCCCCGCTGGATGTTCCCGATCTTCTCGCGGCAACCAAACTCTTATCCATCCATGAAATTCTCCCCGATGCTTTCCTGCGCCGCGCTTGT
Source organism: Akkermansia muciniphila (assembly GCA_943331195.2). Lineage (GTDB taxonomy): Bacteria > Verrucomicrobiota > Verrucomicrobiia > Verrucomicrobiales > V1-33 > CAIZWU01. The sequence continues at coordinate 6,726 of CALQKQ020000014.1, forward strand.
GCTCGGCGGATTCTGTTGTGGTCCGGTTCGCGCTGAGGAAAAGGCGGCGGCGGTGTCCCTGGCGGATCCGGCGAAGTTGGTGGAGAAGGCACCGGAGAGTTTTAAGGTGAAGTTTTCCACCACCAAGGGTGACTTCACGCTGCAGCTGGGGCGCTCGCTTTCCCCGAATGGCGCGGATCGTTTTTACAACTTGGTGAAGGCGGGGTATTTTAAAGACATCGCGTTCTTCCGGGTGATTCCTGGATTCATGGGGCAGTTTGGCATTCACGGGGACCCGGTGATTGCGGCGGCCTGGCGCAGCGCGAACATTCCCGATGACGCGGTGAAGGGCAGCAACGTGCGCGGGGCGATCACCTTTGCTAAATCGGGGGCCCCGAACAGCCGCAGCACGCAGTTTTTCATCAACTTGGCGGACAACGCCAATTTGGACAGCATGGGATTCTCGCCTTTTGGCAAGGTGGTGGAAGGCATGGATGTGGTGGACAAGCTGAACGGCGAGTACGGCGAGGGGGCTCCGAGTGGGCGCGGGCCGAACCAGATGAAAGTGCAGTCCGAGGGGAATACCTATTTGAAGGCTGAGTTTCCCCGGCTCGATTACATCAAGTCGGCGACGCTGCTCCCTGCTGAAGGGGCCAAGGCGGAAGCACCGGCGGCGCCAAAAGCCGAGGCTGCCGCGCCGAAGGCGGCAGGCAAATAAGGGCCAACCAGGGCCAACCAGGGCCAACCAGGGCCAATGGCCCGAATGGGCGGCGGGCCGCGCGGGCTTGCTCCAAGCGACAACTTTTCACTAACATTACTTTCTCATGACCGACATCCGCATTATACTCCACACTGACAAGGGCGACATCGAAGCCACTCTTTTTGCCTCCCAGACGCCCATGACGGTGGCGAACTATCTGAATTTGGCGAAGAAGGATTACTACAACAACATCCAATTTCACCGGGTGATTCCGAAGTTCATGATTCAAGGGGGAGACCCTACGGGCACGGGCAGCGGCGGTCCGGGCTATAAATTTGGCGACGAGTTTGTCCCTGGGCTGAAGCACAGCAAGGCGGGGATTTTTTCCATGGCCAATGCGGGTCCTGGGACCAATGGGAGCCAGTTCTTTATTACGCACTTGCCGACGCCTCACTTGGACGGACGGCACACGGTTTTTGGGGAAGTGACTAAGGGCCAGGATGTGGTCGATGCGATCCGCCAAGGCGACCGCATCCAGTCGATGGAAGTGTTGGATTCCACGGACGATCTTTTTGCGGCGCAGGCGACGAACTTGACTAAGTGGAACGCGGCCTACAAGCGCTAGGCTAGGTTTCTTTTCGGAAAACGCCGACCGGTCCGCTGGTCGGCGTTTTTGTTGGCGGCGGGCTTTGGGGATGAAGTTAGAATGGGAGTGGGCCGCCGGAGTTTTGGGGCCGGTGGTTCGATGGCGACCCGTGGTCAAGGTGGGCCGCGGCGGGCTGGGCTTGGCGCGGAGATGGGTTCCCGAGGTGAGAGGAGAAGGGTGTGGGGGGACTGGTTCCTTAGGGCTGATAGCCCTAGCAGTGGCGTCGGCTCAGGGGGCGACCACTTTGAGGCGAAGGAAGCGCTGGCCGGTGCTGCCGACGGCGTCGAGGGCCTCGGCGACGTGGGTTTCGGAGGTGTCGCTTTGCTCGGCGATGAACTGGTTGAGGTAGGTGCCGCCTTCGAGCCAGGTATGGAGATCGGCCGAGACTTGGGGGATGATTTGCAGGGAGGGGTCGGCAAAGCGGGAGACTTGATAGCGCAGGGCGAGGCGACCGCCACTGAGGATGAGTTCGGGCGGGGCGCTGGGGGCGCTAGGCGAGGACCCCAGGGCGTATTCTATTAGGTTAGAGAGCCCGTCGCGGTCGGCATCTGCGGCGGGGTCTTGGTCGGCGGCGCTGAAGGAGGCGAGGTGGCGCTGGGACCAGGATAGGTAGGTTTCGCGCACGGTGACGGCGACGGAGTCGGTGGAAGCGGGGGCGTCGGTGGGGGTGGCGGAGAGGCGGAGCTCGTAGAGGCCGGGGAGGGAGAAGGCGGCGTCGGTGATTTTGTTGGCGGGGGCGGTGAAGGTGACGTTGCCGGGGCCGCTGACCTTGGACCAGGCGAGGGCGATGCTGTTGGCGGGGTAGCTGCCGGGGCTGACGAGGGCGCTGAGGATGGCGGGTTCGGGGGAGGTGATGGCGAGGTCGGCGGGGGCGAGCACGCCGAAGGCGGAAGGGCCTCCGGGGCTGGCGAGGCTAGGCTGCCAGCTGGATGGGTCAGCCCAACTGAGGCGTGGGGCGGTGGGGTCGATGATTTCGAGGGAGGCCCCGCTGCGGGTTTGGGGATACCAGTTGCCGTCGTAGCGGAAGTCGAGAATGCCGAGGCTGCGGGCGGCGGTTTGGATGCGGAGGGGTTCGCCGCTGTTGTCGAGGCGTCCGGCAGACCAGGCGAGGGCGGGGACGCCGGGATACTGGGATTGGAAGCGGGGGAGATTTCCGGTGAGGACGATGTAGGCCCCGGGCGCGAGGGTGGTGGCGGGGAAGGCGAAGGTTAGGCCGGTGCCGAAGTTGACCCCGTCGAGGGTGAGGGGGGCGGCGCTGATGTTTTTAAACTCGGTGAATTCGGCGCCGAGGCCGGGTGGATCGAACATGAGTTCGGTGAGGCGCAGACCGTTCATGAGGGCGGTGTCGGCGCTGAGGTCGCTGCCATTGGAGAAGCCTGGCGTGGGGAGGGGGAGGTAGGTGGTGGTGGCGGCTCCGTCGGGGGTGCGGCCTTGGGAAACGTCAGGATAGCCGGGCAACACTATCGCGGTGTCGAGCACGGCCCCGGCGGGGTCGAGGAGCGAGAGGGACTCGCGGATGCGGGAGACCTTGAAGCTGAGGTGATCGGGGCCGGCGGAGCGGTTTCCGTCGGCGATGAGTTGCAAGAAGCCGCTGCCGGCGATGAAGCTGAGGGGGGGGAATTGGTTTTGGTCGGGTTGGTTGAGGAAGTCTTGGCTGAGGCGGTAGCCGGCTAGGTCGAGGGGGCGAGGATCGGGATTGTAGAGTTCGACAAAATCGCCGGTGACGATGATGCTATTCGATCCGAGCCATTCGTTGATGTGGAGGTTGCTGCTGGAACTGAGGGGCAGGGCGGCGGTGGGCGGGTTGGGGCTTCCGGGCGAGGGGGTGGCGAGGCGCCAGAGGGAGCCTTGGCGGGCGAGGGAGAGATCGGGGATCTGGGGGCCGAAGGTTAGACTGTCGAGGCTGAGGCCGGAGGGCGTGGTGAGAAGGAGGGTTTCGCCGCCTTGATCGAGGGAGAAGCCTAACTGGGTGGCGGTGAGGGCTAGGAAGCCTCCGGCGGGGATGGGGGGAGTGTTGGCGGGGAAGGTGAATTGGGCCGGGTTGGCGGGGTCGTCGGAGAGCCTGCAGCCGACGAGGCTGGCGTCGGTGGGGCCCCAGTTGTGGAGTTCGATGAGGTCGGGGCTGGTGGCGGAAGCGGCTAGGATTTCACTGAGGACGACGGTGGGAGCATCGGGGGCGACGGTGAAGGTGAGGGCGGTGGGGCTCTCCTGCCAAGCGCCGGCGTCGTTGCGGCCTTCGACGAGGAGGGTGTGGGGACCTGGGCTGAGGTTGGCTAGGGTGAGAGGGGTGCTGAGGGGCGATTCGGCACTGGGGGCTTCGCTATCGAGACGGTAGCGGTAGTGGGTGAAGCCGTAGGTCCAGGCGGCTTGGCTGGTGGGGGTGAAGCTGCCGGCGGGGCCGAGGTCGAGGGTGAGGGTGGCGGGCCAGGTGGAGGCTGGGGGTGAGGCTAGGGTGATGCCGGTGCGGGAGAGGTCGGCACCGAGGGTACGGCCGAGGGGGCCGGCGCCGATGGCGGGCGAGCCAAGTTGGGGTTGGAGGGCGGCGCGGACTTGTTCGGGGGTGGCGGTGGAGGGGGAGGGAATCAGGGCGAGATTAAGGAGGGGATCGGCGACGAGGTTATCGCTCGCGGTGGATCCGGCGGGAGGGGCGCTGGGGAGGAGGTTGCGGCGCAGGGTGAGTTGGCTGAGGGCGGGGTTGTAGTTGCGGGCGAGGTTTTCGGTGTCCCAGATGATATTGCCTTCGAGGTACATGCCTTTGCCTTCGCCGCTGACGTTGTCGTCATCGAAGTTGACGATGCCGGAGCCATTGTCGATGCCGCCGACGCGGGTGGTGCGGACGATGGTGTTGTTGAGGAGGACGGCGGAGTTTCCGTTGGGTTGGTTATTACCTTGCTTCATGGTGACGGCGTTGTCGCAGTCGTAGAAGAGGTTATTGATGACGGTGACTTGGCTGAAGGCGGCGTTGTCAGCGCCGCCGGAGACGGCACTGGAGCTGTCGGGGGAAGCGCCGTTGCGGTGGCAGTGGAGGAAGAGGTTGCCTTCGATCCAGGCGTCGGTGCTGTCGAGGTCGAGGAGGTCGTCGTCGCTTCCGGTGAAGGTGCAGTTGAGGATTTGGAGGATGGGGCCGGGGCGGTTGCCTCCGGTGAAGTCGATGCTGTCGCTGTAGCCTTGGGTTTTGCCGAACCAGCAGCGGCGGATGATGGCTTGGCCGCCGGGGGCGATGCCGCTGCTGCCGTGGACGGGCTCGAAACTGGCGGTGCTGGAGGGGAAGACGCAGTCGCTCACGACGAAGGAACTGGCGTCGAGGGAGAGGTAGGGGACGGCGGTGTTGCGGAAGCTGAGGTGGTCGAGGGCGAGGACGGCGCCATTGAGGGAGTGGAGGGCGGTGGAGGCGTTGTTGGCGAAGGTGAGGTAGCTCAAGGTGGCGGAGCCGCCGTTGATGATGAGGCCGCCCCAGGAGGTAGTGGCGGAGGGTAGTCGGGTGAACTGGATGTTGGCGGCGGCGGTGCCGGGGGCGAGGAGGCGGCCTCCGGATGAGACCGTTAGGTTGGCGCCGGAGGCAAGGTAGACGGTGGTGCCAGGCTGGATGGTGAGGGTGACGCCGCTGGGAACGGTGAGGCTGGAGGAGATGTTGTAGGGGCCGGCGCTGGGGGTCCAGGTTTCGCTAGCGGCGAGGGAGCCGCTGCGGGTGACTCCGGGGGCGTCGAACCAGATGGTGAGGGTTTGGCTGGCGAAGACGAGGCCGGAGGGGTCGCGGGCTTCGCAGAGCAGTTGGTTGATGCCGGGCTGGAGGGTGAGGGCGCTGCTGGCGGTCCAGGAGTTGTCGGCGGCGGCGGTGGCGCCATAGGGGTTGGTGGTGGCGAGGAGGCCGTTTACGGTGACGGAGGCGGTGCGTGCGGGGTCGAGTTTGCCGCCGAGGGTGCCGAGGTCGGTGGCGGAGGTGGTGCGGGGGAGGCCGTTTTGGAGTGGTAGGGAAGTGGTGGCGGTGAAGGCGGTGGGGAGGAAGGTTTCGATGGTGGCGCGGCGGGTATCGAGGAAGTTTTTGATGTGGGCGCGGATGGTATCGCCGCTAGGGGAGAATTGGGTGCCGATCCACTGGGGGTCGAGCAATTGGTCGACGGTGGCGTCGAAGCTTGCTTTGGTGAAGAGGGTATCGAGGTAGTGGCGCAGGGCGGCCTTGAACTTGCGGCCGAGGACTGGGTTGCGGTAGAACTTGTCCATTTGGGGCAAGGTGGCGTTGTCGGTGGGGTAGTTGGGTTCGGTGGCCTGGTAAATGCTGAGGGTGGGTGGGGCGATTTCGTCGCCGAGTCCGATGGCGTTGAGGTTGAAGCAGGTATCAAAGTCGTGAGGGATGATGCGGCAGAGCTTGTCGGTGGTGCCGAAGTAGATGGAGTAGTCGTCGTCGTCGCCGTTGGCCATGTTGGTTTCGGCGTGGTTGACGATGGTGGAGAGGGCGAGGAAGCGGCACCACTGGTCGACATCGACGGTGTTGGCGATGGTGGTGTGGAAGTCGGCGATGGAGCCGGCGTTGAGGGATTGGAGCCAGGCGTGGAGGTCGGACCAATCGTTGGCGGCGGCGTTGCTTTGTTTGGTATAGCCTTCGTTGACGTAGCCGCCCACGGCGTAGCCGGCGGCGCTGAGGGTGGGGAGGGAGGAGAGGCCCCAGCGGACGGATCCGCGGATTTTGCCGTAACCATTGCCGCTGTCGTTGCCGGGGAACCATTCTTTGATGGTGTCGGCGCCGCGGGGGACGAGGTCGCAGTAGTAGCCGAAGGTGCGGTTGCCGTTTTGATCGAGCAGGCGGTTGACGCCGTTGAGGCGGCCGCCCACGAGGTTGGCTTTTTCGCAGGGGACTCCGGCGGCTTCGAAGAGGCGGCTGGCGAGGAATTGGCTATAGGCGTATTTGTAGTTGAGGGTGAAGGCGCTGCGTCCGTTCCAGGGGTGGTCTTTGGGGAGGTTGAGGCGGAGGTTGAGGGGGGTGTCGTTGCGGCTGCTGTTGCCGCGGGTGCGGATGGCGGCTTGATAGCGAATGTCGACTTGATTGCCGGTGCGGAAGATGACGGTGGTGTTGGGGGCGGCGTTGCTGGTGCGGTTGGCTAGGCCGGCGTTCCAGGAAGCGTTGTCGGCTCCGGTCATGATCATTTGGTAGAGGGGGCGTTGGTCGGTCCAGGCTTCCTCGTTGACTTGATAGAGGCAGTTGGCGTTTTGGGTGGGGTTGGCGCCGGCGAGGTCGAGGGTGGGGGCGGGCCAGGTGCGGGTTTGGTTTGAGGCGTCGGCGGCGCGGACGTAGAATTCGACGACGGTGTCGAGGGACTGGGCGGGGATGACGGCGCCGAAGAGTCCGTCGTTGGGGGCGGCGTCGCCGCGCAGGCCATTATCGGCTAGGGGGACTTCGGTGAAGGCGGTGGCAGGGGAGGAGGCGGAGGGCAGCCAGGTGCGGTAGAAGAGGGAGGCGGTGAGGCCGGTGTTTTGTTCGTCGTGGAGGCGGGCGGTGACGAAGACTTGCTGAGTGCGATTAGGGACGGCGGGGCTGTGGCTGACGTCGGTGATGAGGGGAGCGGAGTTTTCCTGAGCGACGGCGGTGTTGGGGGCTCCTGGGGTGGGGGTGGCGGCGGCCCACGTTTGTCCGGACTGGTGGCTGAGGGCGAGGTTGCGCAGTTGCAGGGAGGCGCCGCCGGGGTTGTTGAATTCGGGGTTGGGATCGGCTGGGGAGACCCACTCTAGGCCGGGGTCGGTGTCGAGGCTTGGGGGGGTGGCGCCTGGGGTATTGGTGGAATCCCAGACGGGGACGATTTGGCGGACGGCCCAGTCGCCTTCGTCGGCGTAGGTGACCTCGGCGACGGTGCGCCCGGCGGCGTTGGTGAGGCGGAGGGTTTCGCCTCCGTTGGCGAGGGAGCTGGTGGTGTCCCAGGCGGAGGTGGTGGCGTTGGCGGCGGGGTATTTTGCGGCGAAGGCGGCGGGGTTGGCGGGGATGGCTAGGTAGGCGCGGCTGGGCAGGAGGAGGCCGACGGGAAAGGTGTAGTTGACTCCTTTGGTGAAACTCCAGCCGGTGAGGTCGAGGGCGGCGTCGCCGTAGTTGTGGACTTCGATGAATTCCTCGAGGGCACCGGTTTGGCCGGGAGGGTTATACATGATTTCGGTAATGGCTAGGGTATTGAGGTCTGCGGATACATTGAGGGTGACGGTGGTGGCGGCTGATGTGGCGGAGCCATCGCTGGCGCGGTAGGTGAAGGAGGCGGTGCCGCTGAAGCCGAGTTCTGGGGAGAAGGAAAACGAACCGTCGGGGTTGAGTTGGAGGGTTCCGGTCGCAGGTGGGGTTAGGAGAGCGGCGGTGAGGGAGTCGCTGTCGACGTCGCGGTCATTGCGGAGGACTCCATTGGCGGCGTTGATGAGAAGGGGGGAGTCGAGGCGCACGCCGTAGACGTCGGCTAGGGCGACGGGGGCGTCATTGAGAGGGGCGATCGCGAGGGAGACGACGATGGGGGCGGATTGGCGGGTGCCGTCGTCGGCGCGGTAGGAGAATTGGTCGGGGCCGTGGAAGTCGGGCGTTGGGGTGTAGCGGAAGGAGCCGTCAGGGTTGAGGTTCAGGGTGCCGTGGAGCGGTGGAGTTGCGAGGAGGGCGCGGAGGGTTTGGCCTTCGGGGTCGGCGTCGTTGGCGAGGACGCCTTGGGCGGCGGTGGGGTTGAGGGGCGCGTCTTCGTCGAGGCTGTAGCTATCGGCTAGACAAGTTGGGGTAGCGTTGAGGGAGAGGGTGACGGTGGCGGGGGCGGATAGGCCGATGTTATCCTTGGCTTGGTAGGTGAAGGAAAAGGTGCCGCCGCTGGGGGCCAGGAAGGAAAAGGAACCGTCGGGCTGGAGTTCGAGGGAACCAGCCGCAGGCGGGCTGAGCAGGACGGCGCTGAGGGCGGTGTCGGCGTCGGGATCGGAATCGTTGCTGAGGACGCCCTGGGCGGCGGGGATGAGCAGGGGGACTCCGGGGTCGCCGGCGTAGGCGTCGGCGGCGGCGAGGGGGAGGTCGTTGAGGGGCGAGACGGTGATGGTGACAGTGGCGGGTGCGGAGGGTTGCGCATCGGAGGCGCGGTAGGTGAAGCTGTCAGTGCCGTTGAAGTTGGGGGCGGGGAGGTAGGTGAAGGCGCCGTTGCTTTGGAGTTGGAGGGCGCCGTGGGCGGGGGGGGAGATGAGGGCGGCGGTGAAGGGATCGCCTTCGGGGTCGGTGTCATTGGCGAGGAGGCCGCTGGCGGCGTCGACGCTGAGGAGGGTATCTTCAGCGGCGGTGAAGGCGTCGGGCAGGGCGCGCGGTGGGGCGTTGGGGCCGCTGATGACGGTGATGGAGGCGGTGGCTACATTGGACGTTAGGTTGGTCGAGTCCTTCGCTAGATAGGTGAAGGAGTCTGGGCCGGTGTAGTTATTGTCTGGGGTGTAGGTGAAGGTGCCATTGGGGTTGAGGCTGAGGAGGCCGTGGGTTGGGGGGCTGATCAGCTGGGCGCTGAGGGTCGCGGTTTGGCCGACGTCGGGGTCGGAGTCATTGGCGAGGAGGCCAGCGGAAATGGTGCGGGTGATGCGCAGCCTGAGGTCGAAGGAGAGGTCGCTGGAGGTGGCACCGTTTTGGTGGACTTCGGCGGCGATGAGGTTGCGGCCTCCTAATAACGAGTTGGCAGGGAGGGTGAAGGTTTGGGTGGAGTTGTCGCTGACGTTGCCGCTGGGGTAGTAATCCCAGGGGAGCTCGGGCAGGGTGGCGAGGGTGGGGAGGTTGCTGGTGCGCCCGGCGGGGGTGTCGTTGAGGTAGAAGGCGCAGGCGTCGTCGTAGAGGACGCTGATTTCGACTCCGCTGATGGAGAAAGGGTCGGTCACCTCCACGGTTCTGCGGAAATAGGCGGTGGCGAATTTATCGTTAGCGCTGGAGGCGAACGCGGGGTCGGGATTATCGGCGATGAGGGTGGCTTCGTCGCCGTCGCCGTAGCCGAGTTCGGCGGGGCCGATTTTCCAGTCGGTGGATTCGGTGTAGGCGTCGGTTCTCCAGGTGGTGCCGAGGTTGCGGCTGGCGAGCTCTAGGGTGTCGTAGTAATGCCAGTCGGGGGCTTTGAAGGGAATGAGTTCTTCGGTGCTGAGGCCTGGGGTGGTGGCGCTGATGGTTAGGGTGGCGTTTCGCAGGGCGGTGTAGGCATCGGCCGTGGCGGATGGGGAAGCGGGGAGGTCGTCGACGACGATGGTGACGGTGGCGGGGGCTGAGGTGGCGGTGCCGTCGCTGGCGAGGTAGGTGAAGGAGGTGGTGCCGGAGAAGCCGGTGGTGGGGGCGAAGGTGAAGCTGCCGTCGGGTTGCAGTTGGGTGATTCCGTCAGGGGAGGGGGTGTTGAGGATGGCGCTGAGGTTGGCGGATTCGACGTCGGAGTCGTTGGCGAGGAGGCCCGTGGCGGCGCTTACGGTGAAGAGGGTTTCTTGTGAGGTGGCGTAGGGGCCATCGCTGCGGGCGATGGGGAGGTCATTGAGGGGAGTGACTTGGATGGAGACGGTGGCGGGAGGAGAGGTGCCGGAGGGGTCGGAGGCGCGGTAGGTGAAGGAGTCTAAGCCTGACCAGTTAGGTTCGGGGGTGTAGCGGAAGCTGCCGTCTGGGCTGACGGAGGCGGTGCCGTGGGCGGGGTCGGAGTCTTTGATGGCGGTGACTGGGGGAGAGCCGCCGGTGTCGTTGGCGAGGAGGGAGAGGCTGCTAGGAGCGGTGAGGGAGACGTCGTCGAAGAAGGCCTCGAAGGATTCTTGGGCGTTGCCGAGCAAACCGGCGGAGCCGGCGCTGCCGTAGGCGCCTAGCGTTAGGGTATGTTCACCGGCAGTTAGGGGGATTTCGAAGGAGCTGGTTTGCCAGCCGGAATCACGGGAGCCGCCGCCGTTGCCGTTGCCGAGGAGGAGGGCGAGGGAGGGGTGGGTGCTGGGGGAGGTGGTAGAGCCATAGAGGACGCCGTCGACTTCGCAGAGGGCTTCTTGGTATTCGGCGGAGTCGTAGTCTTGGCCGGCGAGGAGGCGGTGGCGGAGGCTGAGGGAGACGGTGGCGGGTTTATCGAGGGTGAAGGTTTTGCGCCAGCCTCCGGAGACGGCTTGGCTGGAGGCGCCGAAGGCGACGTTGCCGAGTTGGAGGCGGAGGGTGCCGGTGGCGTTGAAGCCTCCGGTGGGGGCGTGGTTTTGGGATGAGGAATTAGGATTATTGGTGGCGAAGAAGGGGTCGTCGAGGGCGGTGAAGCCGGCGGTGGGTGCCAGGGAGGCGGGGGCCATGGTGAAGTCGAGGCCGGCATCGCTGCTGCTGGGGGAGTTTTGGTGCAATTCGATGGCGATGACGTTGGGGCCGGGCAGGAGGGTGCCGCTGAGGTCTACGGCTAGGGTGGTGTAGTTGATTTCGTCGCCGGAGGTACCGCCGTTGAGGTCATCTGGGTTGAGGGCGGGGGGGCAGTTGAGGCGAGCTTTTTCGAGGCCGTTGAGGTAGATGACGCAGCCGTCGTCGGCGAGGAGGGTAAAGTTCCAGGAGGGGTGGGCCGCTTGAGTTTCCGTTAGGGTAAAGCGATTGCGTGCGAGGTAGGTATTGACGGTATTGGGTCCGCCGGAGATGAAGCCGCCGAAGGTGGCGGGGAGGTTGGTGAAATTGGCGTTGGTGATGCCTCCGCCTTGGGCGGGGAGGGTGTTGTTGCGCCAGCCGGGGATGGTGGAGGTGGCGGAGTCGAAGGGGGCGGCCTTCCAGGAGTTGGCTAGGGCGTCTTGGGGGAAGGCGTTGGAGCCTCCGGCGGCGGTGGTTTTGAGATCGATGGTTTCCCAGGCGTTGGGGAGGGCGAAATCGATGCCGCCGGTGCCTCCGTCGAAGGTGGCGTTGAGGAGGGTGGCGGGGGCGGAACCGGCGGGGGTGTCTTCGGGCGTGGTGAAGCTGTCGTTGACGGCGGAGGGGGCGGCGGCGGCTGGGAAGGCGGGGAGGAGGGCGGCGGCGAGGAGATGTCGCAGGGTGGAGGGAAGCGGGGACATGTCAGGAGGAGGGGGGTGCTGGGACGGCCGAAAAAAAAGGGGGGAGGGACTGGGATATGGTGGGGGCGCGGCCCAGGCTCTACAACGGGCGACTCGTAGGGGATTCACTCATTCAGCGCCGCCGTGCTTTATGGGGAGAGGGGGAGCGGGCTTGTTTTTGGGGTGGGTTTTTGGGTTTTGGGGTGTAGGATTGGGGGGCGTGCTGGGCTGGCCCGCGTGGGTGTGGGTCGGCCTGTGTGCGAGCGAAATTTCTTTTCCCCTGCTTTTTTTATGACGCGAGTTTTTCTTTTTTTGGCATGGGCGGCGGCGGTGGGGGCGGGGGATCGGCCGCTGGTGATCGCGCATCGCGGGGCGAGCGGCTATCTTCCGGAGCACAGCGCTGCGGCCAAGGCGTATGCCTATGCGCAGGGGGCGGATTACTTGGAGCAGGACCTGGTGCTAACCAAGGATGGGGTGCCGGTGGTGGTGCACGACATTTACGTGGATACGGTGACGGATGTGGCGGAAAAGTTCCCTGGGCGGGCGCGGGGGGATGGGCGGTATTATGTGTTAGATTTTACGGTGGGAGAGATCAAGCAGTTGCAGGTGCGGGAGCGCTTTCAGGTGGGCAGTGGAGCAGCGGTTTACCCGGGGCGCTTTCCCTCGCGGGGATTTCCTGGGGCCTTTCAGGTGGCGACCTTGGAGGAGGAATTGCAGCTCATCCAGGGGCTGAATCGGAGCACGGGGCGGGACGTGGGTATTTATCCGGAGATCAAGCAGCCGAAGTGGCACCGGGAGCAGGGGGTGGATCTCAGTGCGGCGGTGCTTCCGATTTTGGCGCGCTATGGCTACCAAGGGAAGGGGGATCGCTGTTTTTTGCAGTGTTTTGAGTTGGCCGAGGTGCGGCGGCTTCGGCGGGAGTTGGGGTGGAAGGGGAGGATGATCCTGCTGATGGGGGGGGCGGGCAAGGAGGTGGATGGGACGGATTGGGAGGAGCTGTGCACGCTGGAGGGGCTGAGAGGCCTAGCGGATGTGGTGGAGGGGATTGGGCCGCCGTTGGAGCGGGTGGTGCAGTGGCCGGTGGAGGGAGGGGGGGCGCAGCTCACCGGGTTGGCGGCGCGGGCGCATCAGGTGGGGTTGGCGGTGCATCCGTGGTCGGTGCGGGTGGATGCCTTGCCGAAGCATTGTCCTTCGGTCGAGGCGCTGCATGCGGCGCTTTTGGGGGAGGCTGGGGTGGAGGGGGTGTTTACGGATTTCACGGATGTGACTCGGCAATGGCTGGAGCGAGCGGCGGCGGTGCGGCGCTGAGTGCTGGTGGGGGGCCTGGGGTGGGCGCGGAGGTCTGCGGGCGGTAAATACTGGGTGCATTCGATTGATCTGGGGCCATGGTGGCGCCGCTGCATGACTGCCCTTTCTTCGATGACCATTGCTGGACCTAACCGCGAGGTTTGTGTTGGACTGGATCCCGCGCGGGTGCCCTCGCCTGCTTACATCATTGACCTTGGTCGGCTGAGGCGGAATTTGGAGCATTTGGCGGCGGTGCAGGAGGCGGCGGGCTGCAAAATTCTCCTCGCGCAGAAGGCCTTTTCGCTGTGGCCGGTTTACTCGATGATTCGGGAGTATTTGCCGGGCACTTGTTCGAGTGGGGCGTGGGAGGCGCGATTGGCGCATGAGAAGTTTGGGGGCGAAGTGCACGTGTATAGCCCGGCCTACACGGACGCCGACCTGGATGAGATTTTGCCGATAGCGCATCACCTTTCTTTTAACACTCCGGCGCAGTATCAGCGGTTTCGCGAGCGGGTGCGGGCCTGTGGGCGGCCGATTGAGTGCGCCTTGCGAATTAATCCTGAGGTCTCCACGGGCCAGACGCCGCTGTATGATCCCTGTGTGGCGGGCAGTCGGCTGGGCACGACGGCGGCGGCGTCGGCGGGGGCGGACCTGGAGGGTTTGGAGGGGCTGCATTTTCACACCTTGTGCGAGCAGGGGAGCGACGCTTTAGAAGCGACCTGGGAAGGGGTGGAGGCGCGCTTTGGGCCGCTGTTGCGCCGGGTGAAGTGGATCAACATGGGAGGGGGCCACCATCTGACGCGCCAGGGTTATGACACGGAG
>CALQKQ020000015.1 GCA_943331195.2 Akkermansia muciniphila
AATCTTTTCGACAGCCGGGACAAGTCGGTGCAGCTCCAGTATGTCCTGTTGCACCCGGACCAGGTGGCGGGCGCGGATCCGCTGCCGGAGCTGGCGGCGGCGGCGGGACGTCATTTTGGGCAATCTGAGGCCACGCGACTTCCGGCTAGTGCGGAGGAGTGGAGGAAGTTTGATGTGATCATTTTGGGAGATGTGCCGCCGGAGGCGGTGACGGCGGAGACGTGGGCGATCCTGCGGGATTGCGTGGGGCAGCGCGGGGCGATGTTGGTGTTAGTGGCGGGGCCGAATTACTTGCCGCACGCTTTTGCGGGGGAGGCGGCGCGCGAATTGATTCCGGTCAACTATGAGGCGGGGGTGGCGGGGGCGGCGGCGTTGGGGGTGGGGCCGGAGGCGGCCTATCGGCTAGTTCTCACTGCGGAAGGCAAGCAGAGCCCGGTGTTTGCGCAGTCGCTCAGCGGCTTGGAGAATTCGCGGATTTGGGAGGAGATGCCGCTGCTGCACTGGCGGCATGGGCATGAGGGAGCTAAGGAGGGGACGCGGGTGTTGGCCTGGGCGCAGCCGGTGGCGGAGGACGGGCAGGGGAAGGCGAAGGCGGAGTTGCCGGGCGCGGCGGCGGGGGATCCGGCCGGCGAGTTGCAGCGGCGCAAGGCCTTGGAGTCGAAAAACGCTTTGGTGGTGGCGGCGCAGGTGGACTTGGGGAAGGTGGTGATGCTGAGCTTTGACCAGACCTGGCGTTTTCGCTATGGGGTGGGGGACACCTATCATCACCGTTTTTGGGGGCAGCTGCTGCGCTGGGGGGCCGGGGAGAGCCTGGCATCGGGCACGGCGGCGGTGCGGCTAGGGACGGACTTGCTAACTTATCGTCCAGGGCAGCCGGTGGCGGTGCGGGCGCGGCTCATGGATGAGCAGTTCCGGCCGCTCAGCAAGGCCCGGGTGCAGGCCACGGTGCGGCGGGATGGTCAGGTGGTGGCCTCGCGGGAGTTGAGTTTTCGGCGCGATTCCCAGGGGCTCTATGAGGGGGAGCTGGAGGGCCTGGCGGAGCCGGGCAGCTATACGGTGGAGTTGTCCGGGCCGGAGGTGGAGCGCTTGGGGGCCAAGGATGGATTGCGGGTGGTGTCGCAGAAAATCACAGTTAGCACGGCGAGTAATCCGGTGGAATTGGGGGACCTCACGGTGGATCCGGAAATGGCGGCGAAGCTGGCTTCGCTGAGTGGTGGGGTGGTCACGGGCTTGGCGGATGCGGCGACGATGCTGGCGCGCTTTGGCCCGGGGACGCGGGTGGTGGAGGAGCAGAAGGAGACGAGCCTGTGGGACAACTGGATCATCCTCGCAGTGGCGGTGGGGGCGCTGACGGCGGAGTGGATCTTGCGGCGGGGCCGCGCTCTAGCTTGAAGCGGGCGCGGGGGCGCGGCGGCGCCATCCCAGCAGGGTCAGGCCGGTTAGGCCGAGCAAGGCGGGGCTGGTGGGCTCGGGGACTTGCCCGGCAAAGAGGGGGGCGCCGCGGTCTTCATAGGCGTAGCCGAGCAGGGCGGCGGGAAAGCCGACGCCGCTGCCGCCAGTGGTGCGGAGTTGGGCCCAGGCGTAGTTGTTGAGGCCGGTGGTTTCGTTGAGGAAGCGAAAGCCGACGTAGCTGAGGCCGGTGAATTGAAAATTGCTTCCGAGCGCTTGGTCTGGTTGGTAGAGGTTAGCGGGGCCAATGGTTTCGCCGCTGAGGAGGGCCAGGGCGGTTGGCCCTGAGGCTAGGGTGCCCTGGCCGGAGGGGGTGGCGGGCGCGAAGAAGCCGAGTCCGTCGCCGCGGTTGTAGGGATTGAAATCCCAGCCTAGCGGGGGGGTGGAGCTGCTCGTTTGGCCGGTGACGACGTTCAGGTAGAGGCCATCCAAGGTGTTGGGAATGGCGAGGGGGGCGGCGGAGAGGTCGACGTGGACGACGGCCGCAGTGGTGCCTTCTGCGGTGCAAAGGGCCCCCGCGAACAGGGCGCGTTTGAGCCAAGCCAGGGAAAAGTGCTTCATGTGAATGGGGATACTTCAGCGGCAATCGTCCGCGCCGTCAAACCAAATGCGGCGGCGGCGGACTTGCGGCGGGCGGCCCGCTTATTTCTTCGCTTTCCTTCAGCGGGGCAGCCTGCATGTTTGTAGAATGTCCGCCCTTCCAACCATTGATCTGGTCAGTCAGTCGCTCGGCCTCGCTCCGGAGCACGTCGTATGTTATGGACGGGACAAGGCCAAGATTGCCCTGGAGGCCTTGCCTGCGGGAGGGCCGCGCGGTCGATTGATTTTGGTTTCGGCGATCACGCCGACGCCTGCGGGCGAGGGAAAAACGACCGTTTCGATTGGGCTGGCGCAAGGCTTGCGGCGGACGGGTCGCTCGGTGGCCTTGGCGCTGCGGCAGCCCTCCATGGGGCCGGTTTTTGGGCGCAAGGGCGGGGCCACGGGCGGCGGCAAAAGTTCGTTGACTCCGGCGGAATCGATCAATTTGCATTTTAACGGCGACTTTCATGCGATCACGGCGGCGCACAACTTGCTGGCTTCGGCGATCGACAACCAGCTTTTTCTGGGCAGCAGCCGTTTGGCGCCGGAGGGGGTGACGTGGAAGCGGGTCATGGACATGAATGACCGGGCGCTGCGGCGGGTGGCGGTGGGTTCCAAGGGTTGCGAGCGGGCGAGTGGGTTTGACATCACGGCGGCCTCCGAGGTCATGGCGGTCTTTTGTTTAGCGGAAAGTCGGGCGGACTTGCGGGCGCGCCTCAACCGCATGGTGGTGGGCTTCACGGCGGAGGGGGATCCGGTGACGGCGGAGGAGTTTCGCGTCACGGGAGCAATGATGGCGATTTTGCGGGATGCCCTGGCGCCTAACTTGGTGCAGTCGGTGGAGGGCGTCCCGGCCTTTGTGCACGGGGGTCCTTTTGCTAACATTGCCCATGGTTGCAATTCGGTGTTGGCCACGCGGATGGCGTTGGGCTATGCGGATTTTGCGGTGACCGAAGCTGGGTTTGCTTTTGACCTTGGGGGGGAGAAATTTTTCCACATCAAATGCCGCCAGTCGGGCCTAGCTCCGGCGGTGATCGTGCTCGTAGCGACGGTGCGGGCGCTGAAAATGCACGGGGGGAGTGCGCTGAGTGAGCTGACGCGACCGGATGTGGCGGCGCTGGAGCGCGGCTTGGAAAATCTGGCGGCGCATGCGGCGAGTGCGGCGCAGTTCCGGCGTCCGGTGGTGGTGGCGATCAATCAGTTTGGCACGGACCACGAAGACGAACTGGCGGCGGTACACCAATTTTGTAGGGCCCACGGCCTGCGCTGCGCCACCGCTAACGTTTTCGGGGAGGGTGGGGAGGGCGCCATTGCTCTAGCTGATTTGGTGGCGGAGGCGGCGGCCGAGCCGGTGGAAGCTTTGCCGTTTCTCTATGCCTTAGAGGATGCGGTGGAGGACAAATTGCACGCCATTGCGACGCGGATTTATGGGGCTGACGGGGTGGTCTTGACGCCCGAAGCCCGCGAGCGCTTGGCTCTGTTGAGCCGCCACGGATTTGACCAGTTGCCGCTGTGCATGGCCAAGACGCAGAACTCGCTGAGCGATCAGGCTTCCTTGTTGGGAAGGCCCCGGGGCTTCACGATCACGGTGCGGGACTTTGAACTGGCTGCGGGGGCTGGTTTCCTGGTGGCGCTGACGGGGACGATGATGCGCATGCCGGCGCTGCCTAAGGTTCCGGCGGCGGAGCGCATTGAGGTGCTGGACGACGGCACCATTGTGGGCTTGATGGCGTGAGGCCTTTGCAAGCCTGAGGGCCTGAGGGCGCGAAGAGCGAGGCGGTGGAGCGCGGTTTATTCCAGGAAAACGAGGAGGTGTCCGGCGAGGGCTTGCTGTCGGGTGATCTGATAGGCGGGAAAGTGGCGGGCGGCGGCGGCGGCGGCGTCGCAGGTGCCGGTGGGGTCTGGAAAGACGGCGATGAGGCGAGGGCCGCGCCCGGCGAGGCGCAGGTTGGGGGGGAGTTTTTGGGGAAACAGGTGAGCGGTGTCGATGCTCCAGCGGTCTTCGTAGGAGCTAAAGACAAACGTGGTTGGTCCGCCGTCCTGGGCGTGCAGGAAATCGGAGAGGGCAGGGGGCATGTCGTTGCTGGCGTGGAGGCGGAGGCCCTGGGGAGAGACGGAGGATGAGCGGGTCCAGATGGCCAAGAGGCGCGCGTGGTTGGCGAGGGCAGCGGCGGCGAGCAAGCCGCTGAGGAGCAGGCCGACGAGGCGGCGGCGGGCGGGCGGGAGGCAGGCGGCGATTTGCCAGGCCAACACAGGAAACCAGAGATAGCCCGTTAGTTTGACGTGGCGGGCAAGGACGCCGACGGGAGCGCGGAGCACCTCTAGCGCAAAAAAAGCGAGGGCATTGAAGAGCCAATAGAGCACCACGAAGCGCGCGAAATCGCGGCGGGGACCAGGAGGGCTGCGCCAGGCCCACGCCATGGAGGCGAGCACTCCGCCGGCGAGGAGGAGGTAGGCGAGGAGGCGCAGGCCGCTGCGGGCGTAAACTGCGGGGGAAATGAGGATGTCGCCGAGGTTGGCGATGACGAGGGAGGGAGCGGCTAGGGGCGCGATGAAGACCAGGGGATTGAGGCGCAGGCCGGCGCGATGGGATTCTACGATGGCGGCGGAGGCGGGGGTGGCGGTGACCCGCAGATAGCCGTAGTAGGCTAACAACCCCGCAGCGAACACTCCTGCGGCCACGGCCAAGAGGCGCCCCCAGTCGCGTCGCTGGGGGAGGGTGGCGAGGCCTTGGGCGGCGAAGGCGGCGGGTAGGGCGATGAGCATTTGGGACTTGGCCCAGAAGCCCAGCAGCACGGCGCCGAGCGCATAGATGCCGGCGGCGGTGGGCGAGCGCGCATACGTTAGGCCGAGCAGCAGCCAGGGAAAGAGGGCAAAATTGAGGCTTTCCCCTCCGATGTAGCTGAGGAAGCGCCCGGTAAACGTGGCGCTGGTAGCGATGAGCAACAGCGCGGCGAGGCGGGGCCCGCGGGGTAGCCCGGCGTGGCGGAAGAGCGCGTGAAAGCCGAGCAGGCCGAGCGCCATGCAGAGGGCATTGGTGGCGCTGAGGGCGTAGCCCAAGGGCAGTCCGGTGAGTTGGCGCAGGGCCATGGGGGCCTGATATTGGCCCGGGGTCCACCAGGAGAGAAATCGCGTGGAGAGGCGGCTGGCGTCGGCAGGATCGATTTCTGCGACCACATTGAACTGGCCGCTCAAGGCCGCGCCTTTCTCGGCCATGAAGCCGTTGACGGAGTCGCTGACGACGATTTGAGAGGGCAACCAAGCGCTCAATCCGACCACCGCCAGCAACACCGCGCCGATCGAGAGGGCCCATTGGCGAAGGGAGGCAGAAGAGGAAGGGGCAGGCATGAGAAGAGGGAAGGCCGCCGCAGCGAGACGGGAGGGCCTGGCGGGGTCAGAACTATCGATCACTGGGACGTTTGCGGAGGGAGTGCAACCGGAGGTGCGGGCGGGGTTTGGTGAAATCCTTCTAAGGAAAGAGAGGCATCAGGGCGTTTTAGGACTTGGCGGGGGCACTGCTTTTCTGCCAAGGTTTCCCTTTCTTCCTTCATGAATGTTCCACCGCTTTCGCCGCCCACCGAAGAAGCTTCTGCTGCGGCGGAGGTGCCCAGCGCGGAGTCGGCGGTGGCGGTCCGCTCCAGTTGGTGGCAGCGCATCGGCGGCGGGAGTCTGACGGTTAGTTTGCTGATCCACGCGTTGGTCATTTTGATTGCCATTTTGATTGTGCGCACGGTGATTACCAATCCACCGGAGACGATTGATTTTCTGCCGGGCGGTGGGGGCGGCGGCAAGAGCAGCGAGGCCCGGATGGCGGAAAAGCGGCGCGCGGCCACGGTGACGGCGCCGCGGATGCGCACGGTCAGCGCGGCGAGCAATGCGGCGGTGAGCTTGCCTGATATCCAGACGAGTTTGAGCGACTTCACAGCTCTGAGCCAGGCGGCTCCGGTGGGCGGCGGCATGGGGGGCGGCAGCGGAGGTCTCCGCGGCAGCGGCAGCGGAGGCCTCATGGGCAATGGGCAGGGCAGCGGATTCGGCCCGGGCAAGGGGAGCGGTTTTGTTAGTATTCCATTGATTTTTGGGCAGAAGATTGATGCTCGCCGCATGGCGGTGGTGCTGGATATGTCATCCTCGATGTATACCTTTCTGCCGATCGTCATCAAGGAGGTGGATAAAGTGGCCCCTGGCTCCATGGTGGTGCTGCACTATGGCTGCGGTTTGACGGACAATGCGGTGTCGAATCCGGGGCTGGAGTCGACGAGCGCAAAGGGTTTTGAAAAGGATCGCATCATCACTTCCTTGTTGGAGTCACAGACGGCAGCGATGAACCAGCGGGAGCGCGAGGCGCTCTTTTCTCTGGTGAAGAAGCGGCCCAAGACTTTTTATGTGCCCTCGAGCGGGGTAGGGAGCACCTGGATTGCCCTAACTGATGAAAAGCTTAAGGATGTTGATGCCATTTACTGGTTTGCCGACTTTGCCGATGGGTTGGCCAAGGACCGGGTGGAAGAGGTGAGCCGCAAGCTGCGCGGGCGCAAGCAAAAGCTCTACATTCACCCGTCGAACCCGAAATGGCTTGAGCCGGGAGACCCCTTGGCGGCCAATGTGGCTATGGTGGATGGTCAGATTGTGCAAGCAACTGGGGGCAAAGTGCTCAAGGTTGATCTGAAGAAGGAAGCGGCGGCGAAGGACGACAAACCCTGAGGCGGGGCCCGGGCTTCAGGGCGGTTCTTTGGTGCGGAAGACGGGGAGGCGCAGTTTAAAGAGGATGGCGCTGAGGCGGAGCAGGAGGGTTAGGCTCATGGCCAGGAGCGGGGCCTGGGCGAAAGCGGGGGCGAGGTGCCGCAGCAATACTAACAGGGATGCGCCAGCGAGCGCGGCGGTGGCGTAGAGGTAAATTTCGGGGCGAAAGACTAAGGGGATTTCGCGGCGCAGCACGTCGCGCAAGACCCCGCCAGCGACTCCGGTGGTTACGCCCAGCAGCACGGCGACGAGCCCGGAGTCCTGGACTTGCAGGGATTTTTCCGCCCCAGTCACGGCGAAAAGGGCCAGGGCGAAGGCGTCGGCAATGAGGAGGGCGCGGTGGGGCGTGGCAACGAAGCGGGCTGCCCCAAAGGTGAGGAGGGCCGCCAAGAGAGCGGCGAGCAGGAAGTGGGGGTCGCGCACCCAGAAAATGGGATAGGACCCGAGGCAGAGGTCGCGCACGGTGCCTCCGCCCACGGCGGTGACGAGCGCTAGGACGAGGACGCCAAAGAGGTCGATGCGCTGCCCGGAGGCGGCCAATACCCCGGTCACGGCGCCCACGGCTACGGCGGCGTATTCGACCCAAGAGATCGGAATGGACATAGATTTTAGCTTAAAGGGCGGAGCTCCTGCTGCTGGGAAAGGCGACCGTCTAGGGTGCGCAGGCTCAGTTGGAGACGGGTGGGATCGGCGTGGCCGGAGAGCAGGGTGGCTTCTTCCAGGCCGGGTCCCCCGCCGGTCCATTGCGCATAGGGGAAGGCGGCGCTGGGCGGCATCCAGTGGGGTTCATGGGTGTGGCCGGAAATGACGACTTGGGTGCCCCACTGGACGAGGGCGTCGTGCCAGAGATCGCGGCTGCGCCGACTGTAGTTATCGTAGTCCTGATTGGAGGCGAGGGATTCGTCTTTCCAGCGCAGCGGGATGTGGCAAAAGGCGATGCGGTAGGGGGCATCCCGCAGTTCAGGTGTCGTTAGGACGTGTTCGCGCAGCCAGGCGGCTTGGGCTTGGCGCAGGGGTTGGCAGGCGACGCGGCCGGCAAAACTGGGGTGGTCGTCGGCTTTATCTTCACCGGTATTGAGACAGACCACGGCCACGGGGCCACTGCGGAAGGCGTAGTAGGATCGGTTAGAAGGGGTGGCCACGTAGTCGGCGAGGCGGAAGCCGTGGGCCCCTCGCAGGTCATGGTTGCCCCAGACAAAGCAGAGCGGCGCGCGGGCAGTGAAGTCCGTGCCTCCGGGGTGCAATAGGGCTGGAATCAGCAGGGCTTCTTGGTCCCACTGGTTGCAGATGTCCCCGTTCCACACCAGGAAATCGACGTCCGGGGTGCTTTGATAGAGTTGGCGCAGGGTGGGGTCGTGGAGGTGGGTGTCGTTCCACACGGCGAAGCGGGTTTCCTGGGCTTTGGGGTCGAGGGTGCGCAGGCGGCGCCACTCGCCCACTTGGGTGGCCGCAGGATTTCCCATGGCTTGGGTGACGATTCGGTAGGTGTAGGACTTTCCGGGAGTGAGGCCATCGAGGCGCACGCGCAGGGCCCGCTCGCTCTGGGGGGTGTAGCCGAAAGCGGTCGAACCCTGGGGGTGAAGGACTCCGGCTTCGTCTTGGAGTTCGACCCAGCCGCGGGCATGGCGCGAGACGCCCCAGACCAGTTCGGCGCCATCGGGGCGAGGGGCCATGGTTGCGGGTGGTGTTAGGACGAGGGGCGGAGGGATTTCCGGCGCGGGAGGGACGAGGGGGAGCAGGGCGGCCCCGGCGGTGGCCTGGCTTAGGAAGGAGCGTCGTTTCATCTCAGGGGGCTTGAGGATTTGGGTTGGGTCCGGCGCGGAGGACGAGGGGGTGGCGGCGCTGGGCTTCGTCGCGCTTGAAGATAGGACCGACGGTAACCACGCAGGCGTCGCCTTGGGCTTTGACCCAAGCGCAATCGGGGGAGTCGGGTCCACCTTCGTTAGGGTAGAAGGCGCTGGCCTTGGTGATGGGGGGGACGGCGCCATTGAGGCGTGGGGCGCTGAAGGTCACGGCGACCTGGGGGATGCCGGGTCGGGGGAGGGGGGCGGTGCTGTAGACTTCGACGAAGGCGGAGTGCTTGGCCCAGTAGGTGAAGTCGCTGCCCTCGAAGCGGAGGCTGCCCACTTCGAGCGCGGCTTTGCCTTGGGGCTGCACTCGGCAGGTATACCAAGTGACGGGCTGGCCGTCGCGGAGTTCGGCGGCACCTTGGTTGAGGCTCCAGGTGTAGCAGCCTTTGTTCCAAGCAAAGGGGCGCCGCACGCTAGCGAATTCGCCTTCATAGCCGGCGCTTTCCACGAGGCAGTCTGGTCCGGCGGGGCGCACGTGATCGAGGCCGATGAGGGTGAGGGGGTCGGCGGACCAGCGAGAGAAGATGGCCCCTGGGCCGAGGTGGACGCGGTCGCGGTGCTCGGCGTCGCGCCAACCGTTGATATGAGTTTGGAGGCCGCCGTAAAAGCGCTGGCCATTCATTTCGGCGATGCCGCAGGGGGAGATGTAGAGATTGTATTCGGGGGGGAGGTCGCGGTCGATGGTGATGTCTACTTCGAGGGAGGTGAAGTGCGCGATGGGCTTAGCGAATTCCCACCAAATGTTAGCAAGGTGCCAAGGAAGCGGGGGGAGGGCCACGGCGGCGGCGGCGGCCATGGCTTCGGGAGAGGGTTGGGAGACGGGGAGCGGGGCGGGTTGGGCGGCGGCGGGGGCGGCCAGGAGGAGGAGGGAGAGGAGCGGGCGCATGGGGTTAGAGTCCGAGTTCGCGTTTCACGGCAAGGAAGGCCTGCAGGGCAAACTCTAGGTCTTGGCGTTGGTGGGAGGCGCTGATTTGGGTGCGGATGCGGGCTTGGCCTGCGGGCACCACGGGGAAGCTGAAGCCGACCACGTAGACGCCGTGGCGCAGCATGGCTTCGGCGAAGCGGGCGGCTAGGGCGGCATCGCCGAGCATGATCGGGACGATGGGGTGAGTGCCTGGGGCGATGTGGAATCCGGCCTCGGTCATGGCTTGGCGGAAGAAGCGGGTATTTTCCTCTAACTGGTCGCGCAGCTGGGTATCTTGTTTGAGCAGGGCGAGGGCCGCGAGGGAGCCGCCCGCGATGGCGGGAGCTAGGGTATTGGAAAAGAGATAGGGGCGGGAGCGCTGCCGGAGCAGCTCGATGATGTCGCGGCGCCCGCTGGTGTAGCCGCCGCTGGCCCCGCCGAGGGCCTTGCCGAGGGTTCCGGTGAGGATGTCGACGCGGTCCATGACTCCGCAGTGTTCGGGGGTACCGCGCCCGCGGGGGCCGAGGAAGCCGACGGCGTGGGAGTCGTCCACCATGACGAGGGCTCCGTAGCGGTCGGCGAGGTGACAGATTTCGCGGAGGGGGGCGATGAAGCCGTCCATGGAAAAGACGCCGTCGGTGGCGATCAAGCAGAAGCGGGCGCCCTGGGCCTTGGCTTGGATGAGCTGGGTCTCGAGGTCGGCGAGGTCGCAGTTGCGGTAGCGAAAGCGGCGGGCTTTGCAGAGGCGTATGCCGTCGATGATGGAGGCGTGGTTGAGGGCGTCGCTGATGATGGCGTCCTCTGGGCCTAACAGGGTCTCAAAGAGGCCGCCATTGGCGTCGAAGCAGGAGGAATAGAGGATGGTGTCCTCGGTGCCGAGGAAGGCGCTGAGGCTGGCTTCGAGTTCTTGGTGAAGGCTTTGGGTGCCGCAGATGAAGCGCACGCTGGCGAGGCCGTAGCCCCAGTGGTCGAGGGCAGCGTGGGCGGCCTGGCGCACCTGGGGGTGTTGGGCGAGGCCGAGGTAGTTATTGGAGCAGAGGTTGAGGAGGGGAGGGCCGCCGTCGGCGGCGACGTGGGGGCCTTGTGGGGTGGTGATGCGGCGCTCGCGCTTCCAGGTGCCGGCGGCGCGGATGGCGTCGAGTTGGCCGGAGAGGTGGGCTTGGAATGGGGAATAGGCGGTCATGGCGAGGAAGCGGGGAGCATCTCGGGCCGGCGGGCCGACCTAGGCGAGCTGCGGAGTGGGGAGTGGGTTGGCAGCAGCAGGGTGGCGGGCTCAGTTGGTCCAGTCCAGCACCACTTTACCGCAGGAGCCCGACTCCATGGCGGCGAAGCCCTGTTCGAAATCGGCGAAGGGGAAGCGGTGGGTGATGATGGGTTTTAAATCCAGGCCGCTTTCTAACATGATGCTCATTTGATACCATGTTTCATACATTTCGCGTCCGTAGATGCCTTTGATGGTGAGCATGTTGAAGATGACCTTGTTCCAATCGATGTCGATGGGGCCGCTGGGGATGCCGAGCATCGCGATCTTGCCGCCGTGGCAGAGGTGGTCCACCATGGTGCGGAGGGCGGCCCCGCTGCCGCTCATTTCCAAGCCGACATCGAAGCCCTCGCGGATGCCGAGGGCGAGTTTGGTGGCGGCGAGGTCGCCGGTGGCGGCGTGGAGGGCGGCGGTGGCCCCCATGCGGCGGGCGAGGTCGAGGCGGTACTCATTGACGTCGGTGATGACGATGTGGCGGGCTCCGGCGCGCTTGAGGACGGGGATGGCCATGATGCCGATGGGACCGGCTCCGGTGATGAGGACGTCTTCGCCGAGGACGTTGAAGGCTAGGGCGGTGTGCACGGCGTTGCCGAAGGGATCGAAGATGGCGGCGACTTCGGGGTCGACGCCATCGCGGTGGTGCCAGACGTTGGTCATGGGGACGGCGATGAGTTCGGCGAAGGCACCGGGGCGGTTGACGCCGATGCCGACGGTGTCTTTGCAGAGGTGGCGGCGCCCGGCGAGGCAGTTGCGGCAGCGGCCGCAGACCACGTGGCCCTCGGCGCTGACGCGTTCGCCGGGGTGGAAGTCGCTGACATTGGAGCCGACCTGGACGACTTCGCCGACGAATTCGTGGCCGACCACCATGGGGATGGGGATGGTTTTTTGGGCCCAGGGGTCCCATTTGTAGATATGGAGGTCGGTGCCGCAGATGCCGGTTTTGTGGACGCGGATGAGGACGTCGTTGATGCCGACGGCGGGTTCGGGAACATCTTGCAGCCAGAGGCCGCGTTCCGCATGGGCTTTGACGAGGGCTTTCATGTCGGGAGGGCAGGCGAAGGGGACAATCCGCTGGGGATAGGCTGGATTTGAACCTTCCGGTATGCAAGATGTATCTCCGGGATATCGTATGCGGCATCATGCCGGTTCGGATCAAAAAAACACCTGTGGCGGCGCCGGATGCGCTGAGCCGCCACCTGGGGGCGCGGCTGCGCCAGTTGCGCGCGGGCCGGGGCTGGTCCCTGGAGGCTTTGTCGAATGCTAGTGGGGTGAGCCGCTCCATGTTGAGCGAGATTGAGCGGGAGCAGGCCAATCCAACCCTAGCGGTGACGTTGCGCATTGCCCAGGCCTTTGGGCTGTCTTTGGACGATTTGATCGAGTCTCCTGGGGCGACGGCGGCGGTGACGGTGATTCGGAAAAACGACCGCGCGTTTCACTATCGGTCGGAGGGGAATTGCCGCATTCGCACGCTGAGTCCGCTGCATTTGGAGAAGGACGTGGAGTTTTACGAAGTGGCCCTAGGGCGGGGCGGGGCGCTGCGCAGTGCGGCGCACTTTGGGGGCACGCGGGAGTTCATCACCGTGGTCAAGGGGCAGTTAGAAGTGGAAGCGGCGGGGGAGCGGGACCTGCTCCATGGGGGCGATTCGGCGACGTATCGCGCGGACGTGCCGCACGCGTTGACGAATTCTGGGCGCGGCGAAGCGCTGGTTTTTCTGGTGGTGATCTACCCCTGAGGGGGGGCGGCGGCCTTGACTTCAAGTCTTGACACTCCGCCTGGGGACGCCCAGTTTTGCCGTCGGATTTTCATCCAGCAAACCCTTCAACGAACCACAGTTATGTCAACCAAAGTAGGAGTCATCGGAGCCGGCGGCATGTTGCAATATCATGCGGCCGGGTTCCGTCAGGCGGGCGCGGAGATCGTGGCCGTGGCCGACGCCGCGCCGGGAGCGGCTGCCAAGGCGGCGGAGAAATGGAACATCGCGCGGGCCTTCGACTCGGTCGAGGCCATGTTGGCGGCGTGTCCGGAGATTGATGCCGTGAGCATCATTGTTCCTAACAAGTTTCACAAACCGTTGGCGATTCAGTGCCTGGAGGCGGGGAAGCATGTTTTTTCGGAAAAGCCGCCGGCGCTGAATGCTGGGGAGGTGGGGGAAATCATGGAGGCGGCGCGGGCGGCGGGGAAGCAGGTGCTGTTTAATTTCAACAATCGGGCCCGGCCGGAATCCCAGGCGATGATGAGGTATATTGAGGGTGGGGTGGTGGGGCGGATCAATTCGGCGCAGGCGAAGTGGATTCGGCGCACGGGCATTCCTGGGTTTGGGGGATGGTTCACTACCAAGGAGTTATCGGGGGGCGGGCCGCTCATCGACTTGCTGCACATGGTGGATCTAGCGATGTATTTCATGGGGTATCCGGAGCCGGCGCATGTGTTGGGGCAGACGTTTGCGGACTTCATTCAAGACAAGGCCTTCAAGGGTCCTTGGGGAATCCCGGACCGCGTGGGAGGCACGACGGATGTGGAAAATGCGGCACACGGTTTTGTGACGTTCAAGAGTGGGCAGGTGCTTTCGCTGCAGGTTTCCTGGGCGGAGATGATCAAGCGCGAGGAGGTTTCGGTGGTCTTTCAGGGGACCAAGGCTGGCGGCAAAGTGGAGCGGCTCTTTGGCACGGATGGGCTGGATGATACTGCTTTGGACACCTGCGAACTCTATGTGCAGGAAAACGGCCACAGCGTGAATCGCAGCATCACCGTTCCGGCCTGTGAGGACATGGGGCGGATCGGTTCCGCCGCTAACTTTATTGAAGCGATTGAGGGCCGCGCGGCCCCGCTCAATACCCCCGAGCAGGCCTTGCGCTTGATGCAGGTGATCGACGCCATTTACGCGTCAGCGGCGAGTGGTCAGCCGGTTTCGATCTAAGGCCTAATCGTTATCTTCGACCTGCTTCCCCGAGCGATGGCTTCGGGGAAGCAGGTTTTTTGATGGAGACTAGGCTAGGCTAAGTGAGGTTTTGGAGTATCGGATGGCGCTTCAGGGAGCGGTGGGCAAGGGGAGCGAGGCGGTGAAGGACAGCTCGGGATCGCCGCGGCGCTGCAGGCTTTCGCAGAGTTGGCGCAGGCTTGGCTGGAGCTGATGGACGCTGGATGTGCCGTTGTAGATGAGGGTTACGGGCTCGGAAAAGTCGACGAGGCGGTCATCGAGGAGGAGGGAGACTCCCGAGGCGTTGCTGGCTGCGGTAACCGTGAGGGTATTGTCGCGGCAAGTGACTTCGAAGCGTTCCTCGCGGGTGGGGGTGGCGGCGCGCAGCCAGAAGAAATCTTGAATGACCTGGTCGGTGACGACCCAGGTGAGTTCGCGAGGGGCGGCTTGGCGCACGGCGGGGTAGAGGTCGGCGATGCTGTCGCGGTCGGGCAAGCCGGAGTGGGGATGTTCGGCGATGAATTGGACTTGGACGGGATAGATGTCGCGGCGGGAGCCTTGGAGGCGCTGGATGGCCTCGGCGAAATCGCGGCAGCGCTGAATGCGGCCGTGGGCGCTATCTTTTTCTCCGATCATGCAAATGAAGGCGGTGTTGCGCAGGGTGTCGGCGACGGCACCGTCGGCGAGGGCGGCTCCGCTAGCGTGGATGGCGGCGAAGCGGTCGGGCATTTTGGGGCCCATGGCGAAGGCGCCGTAGCCGCCGTGGGAGTAGCCCATGAGGAAGACTTTGGAGGGGTCGACGTCGCCGCAGAGGAGGAACTGTTGCACCAGGTTAGCCATGAGGGGGTAGGCGTAGCCGGTGTAGAAGCCGTTCCAGGTGTTGTCAGGGGCGCGGAGGGCGAGGTAGCGGTATCCGCCGACCTCGGGGTGGTCGCGGTAGTAGGTTTGCATGCGGAGCCACTGGCTGTCGTTGAATTCCTGGGTGGTGCCGCCGCCGCCGTGCATGGCGATGACGAGGCCCCAGCCTTTGGCGGGGCGGGTGCCCACGGTTTTGACGGTATAGGGGCTGAGGTGGTCTTCGAAGCGGACTTTGTTATCGGCGAAGTCCTGGCGGAGCGATCCGTGGTTAGGGGAGTTTTGAAAGGCTTCCCAGGCGAGGCGGCGCACGGCGGGCTCGTTGCCCTGGAGGAGGGCATTGAGGTCGGCGGGGAAGGCGTAGGAGGCCTGGGCGGCCGGGGCCAGCTGGAAGAATCCGGCTAGGGCCGCTTGGAGGGTCGCGGCTTGCGCGGGCGGGGCGGTTAGCGGCACGGGGGGGGCTTGGTAGCACACTTGGGGAGGGAGGGCCACGGGGGGGATGCCGCTCATGAAGAGATTGAGGAGGTCCTCGGGGGCGGTGCCGCTGGTATAGTATTGTTTTTGCCGGGTGCCTCCGGCTTCGGTTTCGACGAGGAAGGTGCGCTGGGCTGGCAGGGAAAAACTGAGGTGGTCGTTCATGTCCGCGCTGGGGTCTTTGCTGAGGCCTTCGAAGCGGATGGCGGGATCGGCGGCATCGGTGACGGTGACCTTGGCGACGACGCGTTCACCGACGGGTCGATTGAAGGCCTGGAGGTTGAGGCGCACCTGGTTTTTGGGGGCGGGAGCGGCTTTGGCGGCGTAGCGCTCGGTGACATCGATGGCGGGAACGTAGTCGACTTCCTTGGCCCAAGAGAGGGGGAAGGGGAGGCCGGTGCGGCGGAAGCTGCTAGCGTAAATGGCGTGCTCGGGTCGGCCGGGGACGGCTTGGGAGGCGTTGTGGGCGAACCAGCCGCGGTCCAGGCCTGCGGGATCGGCTTCGGCGGCGCCCATGAAGTGCCAGGCACCGTCCCAGATTTCCACCCAGGTGTGGTTGCCGCTGAGGTTGGTCCACAGGGGGGTGCCGACGACGCGGGCGGGGATGCCGACGGAGCGGCAGGCGTCTACGAGCAGGATGGAGAGGCCAGTGCAGGTGGCCACTTGGGTGTCCATGGTTTCGAAGGGGCCCTGGTCGGGGATGCGGCGCTTGCGGGAATACTTGACGCCCAATTGGGCGAAGAGCTTTTGGTTGATGGCCTGGGCGGCGGCGGAGAGGCTAGAGCACTCTTTGACCAAGGGCAGGCAGAGGCCGCTGAGCCGCTCCCTCCAGTTGTCGCGGTCTTCGCTGACGCTGGCGTAGGGGAGGACGTCGTTGAGGAAAATGTCCTCGGGGACGGCCTTGGTCCAGGGGAAGGCCTCGGCGGCGGCATAGGCCCGGCGCACATTTTCGCGCAGGTAGGCCCCGGACAGAGCCGCGAGGTCGCGCGCGGGCATGTTTTCGATGAGGAACTGGAGGCCTTGCCGCTCTTTTCCGGAGGCTTGCATGAGGGCATCCGCCAAGCTGGCCTGGTTGGAGCCGGCCTTTTGGAGGACGGTTTCCACGGCGTCCGGCCACCAGCGCGGGGGCGCTGGCTCGGCCCGGCAGGGCAGGAGGAGCGCGGCGGGGAGGAGGCAGCTCAGGATTTTCCCGGGGAGTCGGCTCGGGGGCGGCAGCGGGGGCGAGGGAGGAGAGGAAGGTTTCATGCTGGGAAAAGGAATCTAGGCATACGGGCCGGGGGGGCGAAACATTCCATGCGCCCGGCGGGCGAGCCGCTGCCGCCCAGATGGGTCGCTGGATGGGTGGGAAGTTAGGGCTAGCCTGGTTCAGGAGGCGTCGATCCCTGGGGCAAGTTGCTGAGCATCAAGGCTTTTTTGTCGAAAGGGGCAGCTCGCTGCAGTGGCCCCGATGGGGGGGGCGGCGCGGCGCTGAGCGGGGCGGCGGAGGGCTGCGAATGAAGGCCTAAGGCGGTATGTATGTCGAAAATATAGGCCCGACTTGGCGGTGGGCGCGCATTCATGAAATGTTAATAAATAAGGATAGCATGATGGTGCGATGCCTTAAGATTAAGTGACTTGAGGGGTGTGGCGGGCGGGCGGCCCCGAAAAAGGCACCGGAGACTTTACTAGGGTTTTTACCTAGAAGGCACAAAGGTGATCAACTAAGGCTCACTTTTAGTTCGCGCGGCCCGGAGTAAGCGCTTATCCTAGAGGGGGATTTTCCTCCTTGGCTGCGATGCCGTGCGACTGGTTTCTGAGGCGTTTATTCGGCTGCGGGGCTGGTCGCGGGGCGCGGCGGAGAAACCCCAGATTGCTCGATTCTGTTCAAACCCAAACCACACGCATGAAATATCGTATTCAAACCAACCAGCCATGGCTGCTCAGCGGGACCCTGTCTCTGCTTTTGGTGCCATTTGCCTCTGCCGCCGTCACGCCTTACTCCTGGATCCGGGCTGGGGAGGTCAGCATCTTTGCTGACTCTAGCGGAACCAATCACCCTTTTAACGCGGCCTTTTCGGGGGGCAGTCCCCAGGCTGGGGGCGGTTCGACGGCGACGATTTTGACGTCGGACACGGCGGGCGGGCCCTTGGGCAAAACGGGGGCCACGAGCACGGTGGCTTCGATTTGGGGCGGCTACAACAACAGCAACAACGGGATGTGGATTCAGGGGCCTAACAACTCTGTGCCTACGGCGGCGCTGTGGAGTCTGCCTGCGACCAACTGGGCTATGGAGTGCTGGATGCTTCCGCTGGGCACGGGTTCGGTGCGCGACCGCGGGGCTTCGGAGTTCATGAGCACGGGCTCGGGCCAATTTGGGGGCACTCCCGGTGGCGTGGCGATGCGCTTGAGCAGTTCTTCTAATGAATTGGGCGAAACGGTGGTCACGGTGCGGGCCGATTCGATTGCGCCGGGGAACAATCCGGATGGGAACTTTACGATTGGGACTCCGGTGGATGTGTCGACGACGCGCTGGACTCACTTGGCGGTGGTGAACGACAATGGGGTCACGACTTTTTACGTTAATGGGGTGGCGAGCGGGAGCAGCAGCACGGCGGTGACGGCACCGAGCGGCGTGCCTTACATTGGTTCGGGCGGGGACACGGGGGCCTCGTATAAGGGCTACCTCGACGAACTGCGCTATTCCACCTTTACGGCGGGGAACTTTACCGTGGGGGACCTGTTGCTGGTGCCTCCGGGGCCGGTCTTCATCAAAACGCCAGTGGCCACCGCCGTTTGGGAAGGCGGCGCGGCTCCGTTTGAAGCGGTCACCACTTTGGATCCGGCGACCACCTTGCAGTGGAAGCGTGACGGCTCCGACATTGCTGGGGCCACCAGCTCGGATTTCGTCCTCCCCGTGGTAGCGGCGGCGGACAACAACAGCGTCTTCAGCGCCGTCGCCACGAACAATGGTTTGACCACGACCACTCCTAACGCGGCCCTCACCGTGACGGCTCCGCAGACGGCGAACAATGCCTATTACCGCGCGGCGGTCACGGCGGAATCCAGTCTGCAGGCCTTTTTCCCGGTCGACGGCGACACTGACGCTGAGGTGACCAACACCAAGGACGGGGTGCGCCCCGCCACCCTAGCCGGAACGGCCGCCTACGATGGGCGCACCACCCGCGCTTATGGCCAGCGGGCCTTCCGCTTCAATGGCAAGGGCGACGCCACCGTGCCCGCCAACGAGGCCTTTGAATTCGCCGATGGCACCGGCACCATTGAAGCTCTGGTTTACTTGGAAAACCAGGTGTCGGCAGCGAACCGGACGATCTTCTCGGTCGCGGCCGATGCCACTTCGGTCTACTACAAGTTTCAGATTTCGCCCGACGGCAATTCCTTGTTCTACAGCAACGACGGCGGCGTCAGCGCCAGTTGGACGAGCAGCATCCCGCTGTTGGGCCGGTTGGCCCACGTGGCCCTGGTGTTCACCCCTAACAAGGTGACGGCCTATGTGGATGGCACCTCGCTTGGGACCAAGGACAACCTCAACTTTGGCCTCTCCTCCGGCCTGCCTGCGAACATCGGTTCCTCGGGCAATCCAGGGGACGGCGCGGTGGAGCCTTGGACGGGCAGCATTGATGAGCTGGCCATCTACGGCGACGCCCTCTCGGCGAATACCCTAGCGGTGCACAACTCCCGCTTCGTCTTTGGGACGGCGGTGACGGCACCGGTGATTGACGCCGCTCCTTCGGGCACGACGCCGGCGGGGACGTGGAACATTTTGGCGGGCGGTGCCCCCATCTTCCGCGTGCAAGCGAGCGGGACGGCTCCCCTAACTTATACTTGGAAGCGCAACGGGGTGCCGGTGACGGGCAACGCCTCGGCAAGCACCTCCATGTTCACCTTGAACTCGACCGAGGCCAACGGTGGGACCTATACGGTCACCGTCTCCAACGACGTCGGTTCGGTGACCAGCGGCGACTATGTGGTCAATGTGGCTGCGGCTCCGACGCAGACCTACCCCGCTTACGTTCTAGCGGATAGTCCGACGGCCTACTGGCGCCTCAACGAAACCGAGGGCACGACCCTTGTTGACTACGCGGGCGGCCTGAACGGCACCACCGACCTCTCTCGGGTCGACCGCGGGCGCGAGTCCAGCTTTGGGCTGGCCCCGGACACGGCGACGCACTACAAGGCAGCGGGGGTTTCCTCCAGCGTGCCCTTCTCCAAGGCCCTCAATCCGAGCGGGGCCTTCACGATTGAGTTCTGGGCCAAACCGGATCGCTCTGGCAACATCAGCCGGGCGGTTTTGGGAACGCAGAACCGCAACGTGGGCCGCACCGGCTACGCGGTCTATCAAGGCTTCAACGTCAACGGCTGGGAAGCGCACCTCGGATTTAACGGATCGGTGATCTTCTTGCAGGGGACCACGCCTCCGACGGCGGGGCGCTGGGACCACGTGGTGGTCACCTGGAATGGCAGCAACAGCTCCAAGCTCTATGTGAATGGAAAAGTGGAAGCCAGTTCCTCCTCTGGGCCCTTCCAGCCCAACACCGTGATGCCTCTGGAAATCGGCAGCCGCTTCAATGGCTCGGTCCCCTATGATGGCACCATCGACGAAGTCGCCTTCTACAACTACGAGCTTCCTGCGGAGCGCGTCGAGAAGCACTTCAGCGTGACCTATGTGGCCTCCGTCATCACGGCGCAGCCGAGCCCCGTGCTCAACGCCCCGGAAACAGGCACCATCACCCTGAGCGCCACCGCCACTGGCTTCCCGAACACCTATCAATGGTATAAAGACGGCGAGGCTTTGGACAACGATGCCTTGAACCCCGACGGGACCCGCCGCTACAGCTCTGGCGTCACCAACTCCTCCCTGGTCATCACCCAAGGCGTGCCCGGCGACGGCGGCCAGTATCAGTTGAAGATTACCAATGGGCTAGGCGCTTCCGAAACCACTCCGGTGGCGGTGAGCGTCCAG
>CALQKQ020000016.1 GCA_943331195.2 Akkermansia muciniphila
ATAATACTCCACGGTCTTGATGAAGCTGGCGCTTTGCTGGTCGTAGTTGTTGGCGTTGATTTGGGCTCAGGTGGTGTTGGTTGAACTCGTTTGACATCCACAAATGGATCTAATGCTTTTTCCGGATCAGTTTTTATAACATCTATCTCAGGCGGCGACTTTAGATCTGCTTTCGCCACCACTAATTTTCCTCCGATATAAAGCTTAATGTGGTTCAAGTCGTTTGCAAAGCCTACAACCTCAATGCCTTCACTCTTATTTATTTTTAACGCACTTATATCGAGACGAGTTAAAGTTTTTTCTTTCGTATAAAAAACATAAATTCGGCTCTCGATGATATCATGAGCGGACTCATCCATGATTTCGGATTGAGCAACAAGAGTTTTATCATCTACCCAAGACCATCCTCGAAGATAGCCCTTTATTCCTTCATCATATGTAACATTAGGAAGTTGCAACGGAACCTCACGATACGACCCATTGTCTTCAATCTCGAATAGATGGCTAGCTGGTCCTGCGTTAATTATAAGCTTCCTTCCATCAGGACTTAGCGACACTCCAGTTCCAGCCTCATTGTTACCCGACCAATCAATCTCATAATCGAGCTCAAATTGGATCCCCCGGCTGGGGATCTGAACGCGATTGCGACTATTTGTCGCACCGCCAGATCGAGAGTGGAATACAATCTGATCATCTGGGCGTGACATCACAGATTCTGCCTTAATCGGAACACCAACGGTAAGCCAATCTGGCTTTTTAGCGTTCAATTCTGCGGTCATTTTTTCTGAGCTTGCATGCGCCAATGTATCTGGCCCAATCATCCACAAAACCGAAACAACTAAGTAAATAGAATATTTTTTCATGGCTAATCACGGATGTTACGAAATATCTCAATTGCCCCGTTCTCTGCGAATGCCTCTTTGATTGCGACACCAGACACAGTCGAAAGTTTTATCGTTTCCAGTGCGGTTGTATTGGACAAGAATTCGACTTCAATAAGGCAAGCTCTGACTGGATGATAATCCTGCGTGTTGCCGTTGTAGGATGCCCCATCGCGTGTCACCGCCTTTCCCTCTCGTTTCACAAAACGATTAATTGCCCCCGAGTCAGATGCGGCAACTGCATTCAGAGTAATTGTGTTTAAAACTGATGCTAATTTTTCATCTTCCTCGACATTCTTGTTGTCTCCTGGGTTACCATTCGACGCCTCGGCGGCTGTTCTTTCCACAAAGGTTTCTGTCCCTCGGGCGGTCTCTGCTCCCGAATTGAAGTGGATACTCACAAAAACATCCGCCCCGGTGTCTCGGGCACGTTGAGGACGTGACGCCAAAGATGGGAAGGCTTCCGTTGTTTGGCGGGTCATTACCACTTTGAGTATGTGCTTCTCTTCGGCAAATCTGCCGTTCAGCTTTCGACGAAGACTCAAGCCATAATCAAGTGCCAAGTCCTTTTCTTGAACTCCTCCTGCACCGACGGCACCCGAGTCTTGCCCGCCGTGACCTGGATCAATGACGACAACAGCAGGAACCTCCATGTCGATTAAATCCATTGGAGTGCTCATCCCACCGAACTTAATTGTGATTCTGGCTTGGTTGAAACCAATCGGTGGCACATTGACACGTATGGCAGTATGTCCGTCAGCACCTACTGTGGTTTCCGCCTTCGCATCTTTCCCAGTTCCGGACAAAACCCTGAATCCACTTTCGCCATAAGTAACAGACTGTTCAAAGCAGTTCGTGTGAGCGGTAACGGGGCTATTTGACCACGCACCGCGAATTACAGAGGGTATTGCGCCTGGCAACGCATTGAGTGTCCAAGTCACTTTCTTGTCCTTCATCGATTTGCCAATCAACACCTTGAGTTCGCGATGAGCAATCCTGTTAGCATGCGGATCGATCTCAACGAATGGCGTCAACTGCTTGCCGCTTGATGGTTTTTCCGAACCCTTTATTTCGTTACCGTCTTCGTCAGTTGTTTTCGGCGCCAACTCGACTACCTCAATAGGCACGAGTGCCACCGCATGCCACTCGCCGGTTTGGCTTTGGCAGGATCCTGCGATGAGGCCGCTGTCGTTGATGTCGGCGGCGTGGAAGTCGGAGGAGGCGTAGGCTTCGGGGAGGGAGATGAGGTTTTTGATTTTTTGGGTTTGGCCGTTGCGCCATAGCTGGGTGCCCCAGACGATTTCGGCGCGGTTATTGATGCGCACTTGTTTTGGATAGAGCACGGGGCGGGTGAATTCTGGGGGGGCGTCTTTGGCGGCGAGGGTTCCGTAGGGAAGGGTTTCGTCGGCGGGGAACTTGAAGGCGTCGGGAAGGCCGAGATCTGCGGTGAGGCGAACCCAAGTTCCGGGGGCGGTGTGCACGTAGAGGCTAGGGGTTTGGCCGGCGGCGGTGGCGACGCTCAGGGCACCCTGGGTATAGCCTGGGGCGCTGCGGGGCTGCCTTGGCATGTCGTTTTGGGCCAGAGGCACTGGCCAGCCCACGGGGAAAACGGCGGGGGCGGCGGCAGGGGAGGTGGGGCTAAATTGCCACCAGGCCGTGGCCACACCTTGGGCGCTTGAGCGAGTCGCGAAGGCTCTGCCGCCACGGCTCACGGCGTACCAGTCGCTAGCATAGGCACCCGCAGGTAGCGCCGCCTTGAAGTCCGTGGACTGGAAATCAGCGGTGGTCACTCCGGGGCCGGTTTGGGCGATGCTATTTCCTTCGTGGGTTTCTGTCGTCCACGCACCGGCTAGGGCCGTGGTGGTGCCGGGAAGATAGAGGGGGCAGTTATAAGAATTGCGCCCGATTTCATTGAAATAACCCCCGAACTTAGAGCCACGGATCGCGGCGCTGGAGGTCCCGGCGTAGATAAAACCGGCGCCATCGATGCGAGCCCCGGCGACTCCCTGATTCTTGTAAGCTCCCAAGGTGGGGTGCGCGAAGCTCAGTTTTGGTTCGGCATAATGCACCAGGCCTTGCTCGTTCCACTGGGCGATCTCGTGGTCGCGGCGGATGCTTTGCCCCGCCACTTCGGGGAGGGCGCGTCGGAAGTAGATGTTTCCGGCGTCGTCGATGCCGAGGGGTTCCAGCATGCCAGCTTGGTAGGGACTTTGCTCGCTCGTGGGCCAGAGGCGAGATTCCCCCACCTCGTCGCGGTTGAGGGGGGTTCCGGGGACGGCGGCGGGCCAGCGATAGGCGCGGGTGGTGTCGCTGGCTGGGTCGTGCGATCCGATGAGGACCTGACCGGAAGCGTTGACTGCGACGGCGGCACCGGGGCCGAGGTCGATGAAGGCGTAGCGCGATTCTGGGCTGCGCGGGAAGCTGAGGTATTTTTGAGCGGGGAAGGCATCGTCGCCATTGAGCACACCGTCCAAGTCGCTGTCTTTGGTTAGATCCAGCAACTGTGCAGGATCGATGTCGACGGTGCCGTCGCCATTGCTATCCGCGGCTTGGGGGTTCAGCTTTAGGGAGAGTTCGCGGAGATCGGAAAGGCCGTCGCCGTCGCTGTCGGCGTCCAGGCGGAGGGGATTGGCGCCGGCGAGGAGATACTCGCTCGCGGAAAACGGGGTATTCCAGAGTTTTGTTTCCGGGAGGATATCGGCGACCCCGGGACTCAGGGCGAGGATTTGTTTTTCGTACCAATCGGGCAAGCCGTCGCCATCGCTGTCGAGGAACTCGTCGCAACCGGTCTCGGGAAGGTTGGCGGAGGTGAGCGGGCGCGATTCGGCGTCAAGATCGCGGATGGAACCGGATTCGGCGGCTTGGCTCGCGAGGCTGAGTTGGGCGCTGTTGAGGCTTCCTGGGCTCCCTGCTAGGTGGATGCGGTCCCAGGCGAGCAGGGGCGCCACGGAGGAATTGCCGGACGTTCCGCCCAGGGGGGCGCAACCGGCCTCCCCATTGCTGCCGAAGACATTGCGAACCCCGGAACCAGCTAAACAAGACGACTCGGTCCCATGGAACCAGATCAGAGAATTGTGCACGAGGAGGGAACCATCGCTCCAGCAGGCGGCCCCGCTGTTGGCCGCATCATTGGCCACGAGGGTGACATGGCGAAGCGCCAATTTTGCGCCGACGGCGGTCCGCAGGGCACCGCCCTGACCGCCGGAGCGGTTGCGGATGAAGGCGCAGTTGATGAAGCTAGGGGTGCCAGCCGAGATGGCGCTGGCCCCAGCATCGGAGGCGGCTTCATTTTCGAGAAAGCGCACCCGATAAACCTGGGTGGCACCGGTGGTTTGGAGCAGAGCACCCCCTTGGCCTAGGGAAAGATTGCGCTCAAAGGAGCCACCGGAAAGCCAGATGGTGGCATTGCTCAGGGAAAGCGCTCCTGCAGTGACCCCTCCAGATGGAGATGAGGCGTTGGGCCAGGCGCTGTTTTCCGTGAAGGTGTTGTCGGAGACGTCAATGTTGTAGTAATAGCCCTTCATTGGCAAGGTCGAGGCGCTGAGGGCACCTCCCAGCGTGGCGGCGGGGTCGCGAGCGAGGCAATCCTTCAGCGCGATGGCACCGCCGCTGCGGGCGGTATTGCGATAAAAGGAGTTTCGCAAAATTTCGCCTCCGGGCACGGAAGTCCAGGAGAGGGCGCCGCCCTGGAGGGCGGCATCGTTCCAAGCGAAGGTGTTGTCGTGGAGGAATAGGCTGGGCCCGCTGGCGGATCTGGCGGCGACGGCACCGCCTTCGCTAGCGCTGTTGCCGAGGAATTCGCATTTGGCAGCACTGCCATTAGGAAGGCACAGGGCGCCGCCGAAGCCGGCGGGGGCCCGGCAATTGACGAAGCGGCAGCGGTAGAGAGTGAGGGGTGCGCTAAAGCTGGTCCAGCAAATCGCTCCTCCATCGCCGCTGGTGGCCAGGGCATTCCGAATCGTGATTCCGGCCAGGGAGAAGGGGGCGGAACCGTTGCTGAGGAAGCGGGAGGCGTTGGCGCAGTCGACGATCACACGAGCGGATCCGTTGATGCCGACCAAAGCGGCGGCCTTGGCGGCACTGCTGAGGTTGACGTTGCCCGGGCCCGCGTAGAGGCCATCCCACAGCGCGATGCGCCCTCCGGAAGGGGGGGCCAAAGCCAAAGCTCGGGCAATGGTTTTAAGGGGATTGGCTAGGCTGCCGTCGGCGGTGTCGCTGCCTGCTGGGGAAACATAGAGCACGGGACCGGGCCGGGACGCAGCGCTGCGGGGATGCGTTTTGGCGGCGTACTCTTCGTAGTTGCTAAAGCCATCTTGATCGGCGTCGAGGTCGCGGTCCTCCGGGTTGCTCGCGTCCAGCGCATAGAGGCCTTCCCAGCCATCGGGAATATTGTCGGCGTCGCTGTCGTTGTATTCAAAAGCACCGCGATCGGCATTGCTGGTCCAGGCGGTGCTGGACGCAGCCAGGGAGCGCCGCCGGGGGAGCCCATCGATGTCCAGAGCGGGGGCCAGGCTGCTGCTGCCGCGGTCAATCATCCCCGATCCGGCGGCGAGGCCATAGCCGTCGCCCGGCACCGAAGCCATGAGGGGGTGATAGGATCGCAAGAACATCGGATTGCTGGTGTTGTTGCCCACCCCTGGGAAGAGCGTTCCCTGGGTAGTGGTAGCGGTGAGGTTAGCCGCTCCCGCAATATTGACTATCGCCCCGTTGCTGGCAACTTTATTTCCCCAAAGAATGCAACCGACGACTTGCAGGGGCACGGCGGCGGTGGACTCCACCGCCGCGCCACTGGCGACGAGGTTGTCGGCCACGGTGGCATAGTTGAGCAGGGGGGCCGCCGAACCCTCGACCGCAAGGGTGCCGCCGCCGCCGCTGCACTGATTGCCCGCAAAAAGGCACGAGGCGATTTCCCCGGTGCACGAGGCGAACAGCAGGGCGGCGCCGCGGGCGGTGGCAGTTTGCGCGACGAAGCGGGTGCGCTGCAATGAGAGACGCGTGCCCGAGGCCCAAATGGCACCTCCGGAGGCGGTGGCGCTATTTTTGTAAAAGGTGCCATCGGCGATTTCAGCGCTGGTTCCAATCAAAGCCAGGGCGCCTCCGTCTGCCGCCGCGCAGTATTCAAAGCGGCAGCGGGTCAATTTGACGGGGCATTCGTAAAAAGCCAAAGCTCCCCCGCTGGCTCCGGCCCGGCAGCGCGAGAAGGTCAAGTTGTCAAGACTGACACTGCGTCCGCCTCCCTGGAACGTGAGCAGGGCGCCCGATCCGCTGGTTCCGGTCAAAACGGCGTTGTCCACGCCAGTAATGGTAATGTTCCGGGAAGAGGCTTCCCACACCCCCGGGCCACTGAGATCGAGCGGGCCTCCCGCCCCCAATACCACCAACTTTCCGCCATCCGGCACCGATTGCAGCGCGGTGGGGAAATAAGAATAGGGATTGGCCAAGGAACCGCTCGGCTGACTGCTATCGCTCGCCAGGCTCCCATTGAGCGACCGGACATATTTTACCTTGGGACCGTTGCCATTGGAGCTTTGCGGGCTCGTCTGCCAGGCGTATTCCTCGGCGTTAAGCACGCCGTCGAAGTCATAGTCGCCATCGGCATCGCGGGCATCGGCCGGGTTGAGCGCGTATTGGATTTCCCAAGCATCGGGCATTCCGTCGCCATCGGAATCCACTAGGAGAGGATTGGATCCGGCGAGATACTCCCGGATGTTGCTGACGCCGTCCCGGTCGGGATCCGCCTCCCGGTCGTCCACGGCGGGTTGCAGCAGGGCGCCGCTATACGAATTGGGCGGGCTGGCGTAGGAAAATTCCCAGGAATCGGGCATGCCGTCCCGGTCGCCGTCGGAAAAGAGCGGTTGGGAGTCGCTGAAGACAAGGGCATCCACATAAGAGGCTCCCAGGGATGAGGCGCGCAGTTGAAATCCCGACGCGGCGAGATCCAGGGGAATCTGCACCGCGACCGGCTTACCGTTGATCCATAGGTCGCCTTCCGCCCGGGACCCGCGGTCCCGCCGCAGGTGGAGCCGACTCCAGTCCTTAGCCAATCCGTCGGCGCCTCCGACCGCCATCAGGGGGCCCACGCCCTGCCAGGATCCGGCGGGCAGCGCTGCGGAATGCCAATAATGCCAGCGGGCCAGGCCGCTGGAGACGGGAGCGAAGGTGAGCCACAGGCCTTCCAAGGAGACGGCGGCGGTCAGCGCCGGCGCGGACAGATCCGGGAGAGCATTAGCCAGGGGAAGCTGGGGAAGGCGCAGCGCGACCCCGGCAAAGCCAGTTCCCTCAAGCGGCAGGGGCGAAGCGCGCCTCACCAGGACCTGGGAGGAACCAGAGGCCGCGAGAACCAGCGCCTGGGAACCGCTGAAACTCTCCCCCACCTGAGCGCTGGCCCAGGTGGAAGTGAGGGCTGCGGGATACCCATTGCAAAGGACCGACCACCCGGCCATGGAGGCGGCATTTTGGGTGTTGACCCATGAGAGGGCGTGCGCCGGATCATCCTCAAAATCTTCCTTGAACAGGGCTGCGCCGCTGGAGCTGAGCCCCAGGAAAAGCCCCACTAAAATCAGGAGATTTCTAAGGCATGCAAACAATCGATCTGTTTTGAAATATGTTTTCATGGAAGCACAGTGTTTCCGTTAGGTTTGTTGATTTTGTTTCGAATAAGGTGATTTTTTATGATTTCCTTATTTTTCAGAAGAAAATACAATTTTGGGCGACGGGTTCTCTAAGGGAAGGTCGGCGACCTGCAGGAAGGCGGGCAGCGGCCCCGCCTTGCCCTGGGCCAATTGTTGGCGGACGCCGCCATTTTCCGAGGCCCGCAACTGCCCCCGCCGCTGTATGTCCAGTGCTGCTGGAGATGCCCCCGCAGGCAAGGAAAGCTCCCCAAAATCGGGCCCTGGCGGCACTGATACAACTGTTGCGGCGGCGGCGGTGGTGGCGGCGGCGCGCTGCAACCCCTCCGGAACCGATCGCGCCCAGGGCGGCCGCGCCAACAAACCCAACCCAGCAGCTGCCAGCAAACCAGCAGTCGCGACCATCATTTGCTTATAGAACATAAGAATGAAAATTTTAAGTCTGTTAATATCACAGATTACTATCTGCTGTTTAATCTGCTCACAAGTCTATCTGACACCGATATCCGCGCAACATATTTCTGTGAAAAAATTCAGATTTTAGCTATTTGACTCCTGACTAGCCTGCAAATTTATCTGACTCCCACCTCTTGGATCACCGACTCCCTACCGCATCCTTGCGCCGCACCGCGCGCGGCGACGCGCTCTTACCCATCCAATCCAACCGGCTGGTCTCGCACGCGTCATTTTGTTTCCTAGAGCCCCCAAGAGATCAGCCACTCCCCAATTCCCGACGAACCGCCCATCCCCGGAGTTACAAGCTGATCAAACCGAGCTTCGCGTCCGCGCCGACGCTCGGGATGGAGGCCCTCCGCGAGAGAAGTAACGCTGACGGCAGGCAGGCGAATGCTTGAGAAGCAGGCGGTTTGGTTGGGAAGGTCAGGGTCTTTTCCAGGGTTGGCCCCCGCGAGAAACGGGCGGTTTGCCGAGGCGGGAAGCGCCCGGCTCGCCAAACGCGAGTTGAATGTCCGAAAGGTGGTCCCGCCAGCAGGAATTCGCTTTAGGCGCGACCTGCGCCTCGGCCGGCAAGGCTCGGCGGCCCCCACACGTCCGTGGATTAGCCTACTCTAGCGATGTGGTACCGACAGGCCCTGGCGCCCTGTGTATTCGCTAGTTTTCTCCAGCGAAAAAGTGACCTCAAAACCTCAGAGGAGCTTGCTCCGCCGGTAGGGGGTGAAGCTAGGCGCGAGGCTAATCCAATTATTTTCCTCCCAGGGCCTTCCCAGCCGACGCAGCTTTAGCTGTGTTCCGGACGGAAGGGAACTCTTACCACCTCCAGTCCAAGGGCCGAAAGGGTCGGCTCAAGCATTTCCTGGGCGCGATGCCGTTTTTATAAGGCAGCGGGTCATGGCGTGCGCGGAGCCTCAAAGGGCTAAAGCGATCGCTAGATGAGGCCGCAGCATTGCTCGAACCCGGGGCGGCCCCAGGGCGCGGCTCGATTTTGGGCATGGCCGAGGAGATTCGACCCAAAACGAAAAATGGGCCCCGTCCGTAGCGACCCTTTACGCGCGAGGAAGGGCTTTGTCGTAAACCCCAGGCACCGCCCTCCAAGGCGATCATAAAGGGAGTCCACGATTTACAGGGGAGTCACCCAGGACCTGCCTCGACGCCGATTTGCCTCAAAAACACACCTCTGCGCAAGATTGAGTTCACCGCGCCGCCAAAATGGCCTCCAAAGCCTGAAAGGTAATTCCATTGCCCCCATTTGGGCTTGTCAGGCACTGCCTCTTGCTGAGTTTGAATCGTTCTGGGCGGAGCGCTAGCCCCTCGCTCAGCAGGGCACTGCTCGGGTGAAAGCCCATCTCGACCGCAAAATCAGACCGGCGACCCCAAGATCAATGGCCGGTTTGAGGCTTATCGCCAACGCCAACGCCGTCGGCGGCGGCCGCGAAAGTCGACTGCGGGGTTCGTTCCAGCCTGGAGGAAATCCCGCCAAGGCCAGGAGAGCGGCGGATCCCAGAAATCCGCCATCTCCCTGGCTGGCTCAACAACCAACGGCAAGACCCAACCTCCCTGGCGGGGCTGTAGCCCGCCCTGCCTAGGTCGAGCAATACCCCGGCCAAAGGAACAAGCGCCGCCCCCCTTGAGGCCGTCCCCGGGGGGAAGGACGACCTCGCCTCTCCTAAGCCACCCTTCGAAGAGTGAGCCACAAACCAGCTCATCCCCCAGAGCCGAGGAGCTTATTCCCCAGGTACTCAACTTACTTTCTCCCCATGCCGAACGCTTACTTCGCACCTCTCAACGGGGCCGCCGCCCCTCTTGACCATTGGCGGCGCTCTTTCCAAGCGAGTAGGCTTAACATCAGCCCAGTTGCTAACACTGAACTCGCCTCCGGAATGGCCACCAATTCACCCTCAGATCCCCAAACGACCTCGCCCGTGCGAACAAGGGTGTCCCCGCTGTCGCTGAAAATCGTGATGTCTGAGAGAAGGATGTTGGCTCCTAGGACTCCAGAGGCGATTTTCAACTGATCCGTCCCTCCGCCCGTCCAGATATTGCCCGTCCAGTTCCAGATGTGCAGGGGAATCCCCATCGCCGTGCTGGCCAATGAACCGAAGGTGAGCACTCCGCTGCCGCTGCCAAAATCGATCACCCGGACGCCGCCGCCGCCTGAAAGGGTAAGCGCTCCGAAGGTTTCCACAGCATTGCCGCTGATCTCCAACTTACTGGTTTCGCCGCTGCCACCGCCCAAGGTAATTCCTGCGGCGTCGTTGACCCGGTCCTCGGCACCGCCACTCAGCAGAAAAGTCCCCCCTCCGATGGACACGCTTCCGGTGCCACTCAGCTTTCCACTGCCCGCGACCTCGAGCACCCCAGAGCTGACGGCGGTGGCACCAGTGTAGGTATTGGCCCCTGTAAGGGAGATGATTCCGCCATTGGCGCTGACCGCACCTCCCCCGCCGATGGCATTGCCCACTGCGAACGCCGTGCCGTTGATCCATCTAAACTCCAGATTCGATCCGCTGCCGAGGGTGACCTCCCCGCTGCCCAGCAGGCCCGTGCTGCCGCCGTCCCCTACTTGCAGGGTCGCGCCCTCATCAAGCGCAGTGGTCGTGCTGCCATTGCTGGCCCCGGTGAGTTTCAGGCGCCCCGGACCACCCACCACCAAACCAAAGTTCCCGCTGAGGGGTCCCGCCAAGGTCAGGGAACCGGCGTCTACGGTGACTCGGCTGTCCCCTGCCAATTGGAGCGCTCCCGCCCAGCGATTGGCACCGCTGCGGCTGCGCAAGGCCCCCCCCAGGTTGATTCCATTGCCATTGATCGTCAAAGCTTTCTGCACAATCTCCAAG
This sequence comes from Akkermansia muciniphila, assembly GCA_943331195.2. Lineage (GTDB taxonomy): Bacteria > Verrucomicrobiota > Verrucomicrobiia > Verrucomicrobiales > V1-33 > CAIZWU01. The sequence goes on from CALQKQ020000016.1 coordinate 10,801, forward strand.
GCCCCACTCGAGCCGTCCAACTCCAAGGCCGCTCCCTCATCCACGGTTACCCCCCCATCTACCGCACCCAGCGCCGCGTCGTGGGCCGCGCGCAGCGCCCCAGAACGAACCGCGACGGGACCCGTGAAGCGATTGGCCCCCGAAAGGGTGGTCGTCGTCCCCGCAGCACTTTTCGTCAGGCCCCCGGCCCCACCCAGCACCGCGCTGGCCGAACCCGTTCCATTCATGGTATAAGAAGCCGCCGTGAGCACCCCGGTGCTGCCGGTGATCGAACCTGAAGTCAGGGTCACTGCCCCCACGCTGTCCGAGAAAGTCCCAAGATCCAGAATGCCCCCATTGACGGTCACCGCCCCAGTGGCCAGGGCATTATCCACCCCATACCTCAGGCTACCTCCAAGCACTGAAGTCAAGCCAGTGTGGCCATTGGCCCCGGCAAGCACCAAGGTCCCCTGCCCCGTCTTGCTGAGGGCGCCGCTGGTAGGGCTGCTGACCCCGATCATGGTCAGGGTATTGGCGTTGACTTCAATCGTGCCGCTGGTCCCGTCGTTGACCGTAAAATTGCGGTCGGTCGAAGCATCTCCCCCCGTATACCGTAGGGTTCCCCCGCTGAAGACCAGTTTACTGGCGGCGCTGCTGGCCGTGCCCAAGTTCCCCGCCACCCCGCCGTTGCCGATCGTCCCTACGGATAGGACTCCCTCGGCAAGGGTCGTGATGCCCGCGTAGGTGTTGACCCCGGACAAAGTCAGCGTGCCCGACCCCGATTTGGTCACGTTGCCCAAACCCGTTCCGATGATGCCTTCAATCGCGGTGTTCCCGGCTCCATTGACCGCGAAAGACCGGCTAATGGCCCCACTGGGGGAAATCGCCCCCAGGGTCAACAACGTGCCGAGATTCGCCGTAAAGGTCGCTCCATTAGCGCTCAGGCTGGTGGACCCGAACGTAATCCCCGCCGTCCCAGAGGTCACCTTGGAACCGCCACCAATCGTTAGGGTTTGCGCCCCCATCGATAGGGTTCCGAGGGTGTGCGTCACTCCCGCTCCGTTGGTCAAGCGGTCCGAATTCATCTGCGCGTCTGCGGATAGCGTGGTGTTGTTATTAAAACTCAAACCGCTGTCGGCGGCCAACTCCAAGACGCCGCCGGAGATGGCCAAACTTCCCGTCCCCAGCGCGCTGGCGCTGGTGGTGGCGCGCAGGGTCCCCTCGCTGAGGCCAGTTGTCCCCGCATAGGTATTGGCTCCGCTGAGGATCAGCGCGCCCGTCCCCCGTTTCGTCAGGCCCCCCGTGCCAGTGGCAATGATGCCCTCAATGGCGGCGTTTCCCGACCCGCTTATCGTTAGGGTTCGAGTCGCTCCCGCAATTGCGCCCATCGTCAGGGTTCCGGCGTCGGAATTGATCCACGAGTTGATGGCCAAGGTGATGGTGCCTCCGTAGCGGTTGTCCCCCGCTAGGTTGCGCAGGGCTCCCCCGTTGCTGAGGCCGCTCCCGTTGAGCGTAAGCGGTTCGGCCCCAATCGCCAAAGCCCCCGCTGTCCCGTCCAATTCCAGGGCCGCCCCCGTCGCCGACACGACCACCCCACCCGAAGCCGCGCCCAGCGCCGCGCTGTGTGCGGCCCGCAGGACCCCGGCGCTGATGGTTGTCAGGCCGGTGTAGCTATTGGCCCCGGCGAGCACGGAGGTACCTCCACCCGTCCTTGTCAGGCCGCCGCTGCCTTCAAGCACCCCGTTCAGCGCGCTGAACCCGGTCCCCGTCAAGGTCAGCAAATTCCCCCCATTGTTCACCCCGTTGAAGACCGTCAGCGCGTTGGCTGAGTTGTTCGTCCATGACTGGGCCGCCCCCAGCGCCAGCGCGGCACCTTGCCCGGCGGCGGCAGAACCGATCGCCACGGCTCCGGATCCGCTGTCCACCGCGATGCCGTTCCTACCAAGGTTCAGGGTGCGGTCGGTCCCGCCCCCCATCAAGGTGGTGGTCCCGGCGTTGGATCCGAGAAAAACCATCCCCCTGACTGCCTGAGTCGCGTTTAAAAAAACCGATTGGGCGGTATTGGTCAGGTTGCTAGTGCTGAAATAGGCATCGTCATTGGCCCCCGGCACCGTTCCCGGGTCGGGCGACGCCGCCCCCGCGACCGTCGACCAGCTGGCAGCGGCGCTCCAATCCGTGCCGGTGCCGTCCCAGTAGCGCGTGGCCGCAGAGGACTTTGCCGCAGTGGCCATCAGCGCCATGGCCGAACCCATGGCGGGCATGGCCCGCGAGCCACGCAAAATCATCCGCAAAAACTGATCAAGGCGCAACGTGGGGAGAGGGTGTTTCATAAGCAAGTAGGTTTAGGAAAAGAAAGGCGAACAGGGACCTAGCACCGCCCAGCGGGGGACCCGCCAAGGGGTCCGGGCCAACCCAGCCGCGACGGAAAGCGCCAGGGGAGACCCTCTTAAGAACTCGGGAAAAAGCGGCCAACGGAGCCCCGCCGGGCGGAGCAAATAGAAAGAAGGGACTTTTCAGTCCTGCTTTTAATTTTAGTTAAACTTAATTATAAGATGTAGTTCAGATTTTTAAATTTTTTACCGTTACAGATAATCCACAAGATCAACCAGCTCGGCACAGGCCTTTATATCAGCTATTTTTTTTAAAGCAAACATTTTTGATATCCATTGCTTAATTTAAGTCAAAACAAATAAGGAAATGTCATAAAGTGCCTAATAACCCATAAGGAACCCCAGTGAAAAGCATAGATCCTTTTGGCAATACCCTTAGCGGCAACCGCGCGAATCGACCAGCAGCCGGGCCTCGGAAATCAACTCCGCAGCTCGATAGTCCATTTGCCTAATCTCACTCCAAGCTAGCCTCTTAGCCGAGCGCCAGGGAAACTCCCGAGCAATCGCCTAGCTAATAAGCAAAAGACGCGACTGGCGGCGCGCCCAAGAAAGCAACCACCGCTTCTAGCGAATTTCCAACACCGCGCCGTGCCGTGCTGCGGAGCGGTCTGGGCCCGGTCGCTTGAGGCGACAGGCCCCCTGAGCCCTGAGCCCTGGTCCTTGTGCCAGAGCGGGGACCGGGACGCGGCTGCGGCAGCGCATCGGCCATCAGCCAACCATGGCTTATTCCATTCGCCCGCCGCGGGCCAGGTCGAGATACCAATGGAGCAGCTCCGGCCCCCGGAACAACCACAGGGCGGCCCCGGCGGCTAGATAGGGTCCAAAGGGGATGCGCCCGGCCCATTCCCGCCGCCCGGCGGCGATCATGAGCAGCGAAACCCCGGCCCCTAAGATGGAGCCCCCAAACAGCGCGAAGAGGGCGGCCTTCCAGCCGAGAAAGGCGCCCACGCAGGCCATCCAGTTGGCGTCGCCCAGGCCCATGGCCTCGCGGGGCTGCTCCATGGCGGAACAAGTGCCGCTCATCGAGGGAATCTGTTCGAGCGCCACCGCGAGAGCCGCCCCGCCTTCGGGCGTGAGCAGCACTTCGTCCTGGGAAATCTTCAGCACAGCTGGCCCGTGAATGGCCTCCCCCAAGCGCGAAGCGGGGGCGTGAATGATCAATCGATCAGAGGCGCGGCTGAACAGATCCGACCACAGCTCCTTTTGCCCGCCCACCTCAAGGACGGGTTCCTCGCTGCCTTCAGGCTGGGAGATCGACCACGACTCGGGCGGGTCGAAGGTCAGCTTGCGTTTGCCAAAGGCCAACTTGCCGCCCTGAATGACGAGCCAGATCAGCGAGTAGCCCAGCGCGGCCCCTCCCATCCCGTAGAGGAGATTGAGGTACCAGGGTCCCTCCACGTGGTAGAAGGGAATCAAGGCACTGGCCACTAGGCCTGCGGCGGCTCCCCCCCAGGTGATCTCGTGGGGCAGAATCTGGTGGTCGATGTCGATGTAGCTTCCCGCCACGCAGAGAGCCAGGAAGGCAAAAGCCGCCAAAACCCGCCAGTCGGCGCCGCAACGCAGCATGGCGGCGGCGAACAGCAGGCCGGTGAGCAGCTCCACCAAGGGGTAGCGCAGGGGGATGGCCCGACTGCAGGAGGCGCAGCGCCCCCGCAGCAGCAGCCAGGACAGTAGGGGAATATTGTGGTAAAAGGGAATGGTGTAGCCGCAGAGCGGGCAGAAAGATCGCTTGGGGTCGTGCGTGGAAAGGCCGAGCGGCAGCCGGTAAATCACCACGTTCAAATAAGAGCCCACGCAGCAGCCTAGGGCAAAGGCCCCGGCCAGGAAGGTCCAAAAAAGGCGGGGGGGCAGTAGGTCGAGCGGCATCAGGGAGTTTAACCGGATGGCCGCAGATGCAAGGCGAGCCGCAGCGCCCACGCCCGCCTCCCAACGCTTGTGAAAAATTTCACAAAATCGCCTTGCCGCTCCTCTCCCTCCGTTTGATACATCCTCTCCCTCTTCCCTAGTGCCCTAGATCCATGACCCTCCCTCCCGAGCTGCTGGCGAAAATAGACGAAGTGATCACCCACTACCCCGTCTCAGCCCGGAGCGCCGTCCTGCCCCTGCTGCACCTGTTGCAGCACCAGTTCGGCTACATCCAGCCCGAAGCCGTGCAATGGGTCGCCACTCGCCTCAACCTCGAGCCCATCCAGGTTCTCGAAGTCGTCACATTCTACCCTGGCTTCCGCCAATCTGCCCCGGGCAAATACCACATCCGGGTTTGCCGCACCCTCTCCTGCGCCATGGCCGGGAGCTACGAACTGATGGACCGTCTCTGCCAGGCGACGGGCATCGACCGCTCCCACACGGACCACCATCACCCCATCGCCCTCAGCGCGGATGGCACGTTCAGCATCGAATTCGCCGAATGCCTCGCCTCCTGCGGCTTCGGGCCGGTTTGCATGGTCAATGACGAGTTCCACGAGGCCGTAACCCCGGACAAAGTCCCCGCGCTCCTTTCTGGCTACCCAGCCTGAGGCCTGGCCCGGCCTCCCTTCCGGCCCGGTGCGCCAACCCATCCCCTGACAAGCAGCGCGAAAAGAACTTGACCAATCAGTCAACAACCTCCACTAAGCCGGGTCCCAACCTGCGGACCCGCCCTCCATGGCCCGCCCCAGCCAAGCCAAAGAAAACCTCATCCAGGCCGCCTCCGACCTAATCTGGGAATCCAGCTATGGCTCCACCAGCGTCGACGACATCTGCGCCCGCGCCAAGGTCCGCAAAGGGAGCTTCTACCACTTTTTTGAATCCAAGGCCCACCTCACCCTCGCGGCCATCGACGCCGCCTGGCTGGAGGCTCTCCCTCGGCTCAACCGCATTTTTTCCCCCCTCGTCCCCCCGCTGGAGCGCTTCCATCGCTATGCCCAGAGCGTCCTGGAATCGCAGGAAACCTGCCGCGCCCGCATCGGCCACGTCTGCGGCTGTCCGCTCTCCTCTCTGGGCAGCGAAGTCGGCACCCTCGACGAACTGATCCGCGCCAAGATCGCTGGCATCTTGCAGCACCACCGCCACTTCTACGAATCCGCCATCCGCGACGCCGCCAGCGCCGGCTTGATCGAGGACAGCGATGCCTCCTTCCTCGCCAGCACCGTGCAAAGCTACATCCAGGGAGCCTTTACCCAAGCCCGCGTCCTCAACGACCTCGCCCCCATCCGCCAACTGCAGCGCGCCCTGCCCGCGATCCTCGGAGCTTCCCCTTCCGCCGGGCTTGAGCTCCAGGCGCCGCTTCCCTCGCCCGCAGATCTGCGCCCCTCCTCACCTCCCCCTCCCACGCCATGAAGCTCCTCCTGCCTGCCCTTGCCAGCGCCACCCTCCTGCTCGCCTCCTGCCAACCGCCCGCCGCCCCAGCCGCCGCCGAGGCCCCCCGCGGCCCCATGCCCGTCACCGTCCTGCAGCTCCAACCCCGCCAAATCGCCGATTGGGACGAGTTCTCCGCCCGCATCGAACCCACCGACAGCGTCGAAATTCGCCCCCGCGTCACCGGCTACATCAACCGCGTCGCCTTCGAGTCCGGCCAGCTCGTCAAAGCCGGCGACGTTCTCTTCGAGGTCGACCCCCGCTTCGAAGAAGCCAGCCTCGCCGTCGCCGACGCCGCCCTCGCCCAAGCCCAGGCCCGCCTCCTCAGCGCCGCCAGCGAAGCCAAGCGGGTCGACTCCCTCCTCGCCGCCCGCGCCATTTCCAACGAAGACGCCGACACCCGCCGCAACGCCCTCGCCGCCGCCCAAGCCGGGGTGCGCTCCGCCGACGCCAGCCGCAACCTCGCCGTGCTCAACCTCGATTTCACCAAAGTCCGCTCCCCCATCAGCGGCCGCGTCAGCCGCGCCCTCCAAACCCCCGGCAATTACGTCAGCGGCGTCGCTGGTTTCACCACCCTGCTCACCTCGGTCGTCAGCGTCGACCCCATGCACGTCTACGCCTCCGTCGACGACGCCAGCTACCTCCGCTACGCCAAGTTGATCCGCGAAAAAACCCTCGCCGATCCCACCACCAAACGCGTCCCCGTCGAACTCCGCATCGAGGGCGAAGACGGCTGGAACCACCAGGGCTATATCGAATCCTTCGACAACCGCATCGACGCCGCCTCGGGCAGCATCACCCTGCGCGCCGTCTTCCCCAACCCCGACGGCAGCCTCGTCGCGGGTTCCTTCGCCGGCCTACGCCTCCCCGGCAGCGGTTCCTATCAAGCCTTGCTCATCGACGAAAAATACATCGGCACCAACCAAGACGTCAAATACCTCATGGTCGTCAGCGCCACCAGCACCGCCGAAATCCGCCCGGTCAAACTCGGCCGCAACTTTGAAGGCCAACGCGTCATCCTCAGCGGCCTCACCCCCGAAGATCGCATCATCACCAGCGGCCTCCAAGTCCTCGCCCCGGGTGCCCCCGTGCAAGCTCTCCCCACCCCGCCTCCCGCCGCCGCCCCCCAGCCGGTCGCCGCCCAGTAGTCCCCCTTTTTCATCCTCCCCCGCCTCTCTTTTCCGGTGCAGCTCAGCCAATTCTTCATCACCCGCCCGATCTTCGCTGGCGTCCTTTCCATCCTCATCACCGTGGTCGGCGCCATTTCCCTGCGCTCCCTCCCCATCAGCGAGTATCCGGAAATCGTCCCTCCCACCGTCGTCGTCCTCGCCTCCTACCCTGGCGCCAGCCCCGACGTCATCGGCACCACCGTCTCCGCCCCCCTCGAGGAAGCCATCAACGGCGTCGAAAACAGCCTCTACATGTCGTCCCAAGGCACCGCCGACGGCGTCATGAGCCTCACCGTCACCTTCAAACTCGGCACCGACCTCGACAAAGCCCAAGTCCAAGTCCAAAACCGCGTCAATCAAGCCCTCCCCCGCCTCCCCGAAGAAGTCCGCCGCATCGGCGTCAGCGTCGTCAAGTCCTCCCCCGACCTCACCATGGTCGTCCATTTGATTTCCCCAGGCAAAAAATACGACGAAATCTTCGTCCGCAACTACGCCACCCTCCAAGTCAAAGACGTCCTCGCCCGCCTCCCCGGCGTCGGCCAAGTCCAACTCTTCGGCTCCGGCGACTACTCCATGCGCATCTGGCTCGACCCCCAAAAGGCCGCCGCCCGCAACATCACCGCCACCGACGTCGTCGCCGCCCTCCAAGAACAAAACGCCCAAGTCGCCGCCGGCTCGGTCGGCGCCCCACCCCTCGCCTCCCCCACCGACCTCACCCTCACCATCAACGCCCGCGGCCGCCTCGTCACCGAAGCCGACTTCGGCAAAGTCGTCATCAAATCCGGCGACCAAGCCCAGCCCGTCTTCCTCCGCGACATCGCCCGCATCCAGCTCGGTGCCAGCGACTACGCCCTCCGTTCCCTCCTCGACAACGAACCCGCCGTCGCCATCCCCATCTTCCAACTTCCCGGCTCCAACGCCCTCGCCCTCTCCGCCAGCGTCCGCCAAGCCATGGACGACCTCGCCCGCTCCTTCCCTCCAGGCCTCGAATACAAAATCGCCTACGACCCCACCGTCTTCGTCAAAAAATCCATCGACGCCGTCATCGTCACCCTCCTCGAAGCCGTCCTCCTCGTCGTCCTCGTCGTCATCCTCTTCCTCCAAACCTGGCGCGCCTCCATCATCCCCCTCGTCGCCGTCCCCGTCTCCCTCATCGGCACCTTCGCCGTGATGCACGCCCTCGGCTTCTCCATCAACAACCTCTCCCTCTTCGGCCTCGTCCTCGCCATCGGCATCGTCGTCGACGACGCCATCGTCGTCGTCGAAAACGTCGAACGCAATATCGCCCTCGGCCTCTCTCCCCGCGCC
>CALQKQ020000017.1 GCA_943331195.2 Akkermansia muciniphila
AGCGGCTTTGCGGGCGGCCTTTTTGGCGGGGAGCGCGGTGGGGAGCGCAGCGGCGGGGAGGAGGTCGGGGGAGGTGGTTTTTTTCATGCCGAGGGGGTCGAGCAGGCGGGAGGGCCGGGAAGGCTGGGGCGCTTGCGGAGGGCGGGGATGGGAAGTTAGGAGTCGAGCTGATCCATCAGCTCGTCGGAGATTTCGAAATTGGCGTAGACGTTTTGGGTATCGTCGAGTTCGTCGAGGGCGTCGTAGAGTTGGAGGACTTGGCGAGCGGTCTCGGGGTCAGTGAGGGTGATGGGGGAGGCGGGTTGGTAGTCGAGTTTGATGGCGCTGGCGGCGAGGCCGTGGTCTTTGAGGAAGGTGGCGACGGCGTAGAGTTGGTGCGGGGCGGTGACGACGGTGTGTTCTTCTTCGTCGGAGAGGACGTCGTCGGCACCGGCTTCGATGGCGAGGTCCATGAGGGCGTCGGAGGAGAGGGCGGCGGCGGGAAATTTGATGGCTCCGATGCGCTGGAAGAGGTGGGCGACGCTGCCGGCGCTGCCCATGGTGCCGAAGTTTTTATTGAAGGTGATGCGGACGTCGGCGGAGGCGCGGTTTTTGTTGTCGGTGACGCATTCGACGAGGAGGGCGATGCCACCTGGGGCGTAGCCTTCGTAGGTGATTTCCTCGAGGGTGGCGCCTTCGAGTTCGCCGAGGCCTTTTTTGATGGCGCGGTCGATATTTTCGTTGGGCATGTTGGCGCTGCGGGCGCCGAGGAGGGCGGTGCGGAGGCGAGGGTTGGCGTCGGGGTCTTTGCCGCCGTGTTTGACGGCGAGGACGATTTCGCGGGCGAATTTGCTGAAGACTTTGCCCTTTTTGGCGTCAACGACGGCTTTGAGGCGTTTTACTTTGGACCATTTATTGTGACCTGCCATGGAGGGGGCGCGTGGGTGAAGCTGAAAAGGGGGAAAGGGAAGAGAGAGGAGGATCGGAGAAAACCCGTTGGGAAGGGGAATTCTCGGGGGAGACAGCCTGGAGCGGTGCGTTTGGAAGCACGGGGCGACGGGCTGAAAAAGGTGCTGCGGGGAAAACCGGAAGGGCAGAGGAAGGCCGCTTGCGGGCAGGGTTTCCGATGCTTCTCCAGCCGGGAGGATTTATGTCAACAAACCCGGCATCCGAGGCATCTCTGCACTGGGGTTAAAACCCGGTGAGCGAAATCCTGCAGGTATCTTAAGCGTCGGGGGAACGCCGGGCAAGTTGTTTTACGCTTCTTTTTTGCGAGGGGTGGGCCGATAGGAATTCCGGGGTCGGGTCGTTGGGCTGGGGTTGAGCCACCTTAAACTGACTTTTTGCCATGATGATCCGATCTTTTTTCTTGCTGGTGTTGGCGGCGCTGCCGGGGCGGGCCCTAGATACGTCCTTGGTGCGGGAATCCGGCCCGCAGTCGCCGGAGGAGGAGCAGCGCCAGTTCAAGGTGCCGGAGGGATTTGAAGTGCAGCTGTTTGCGGCGGAGCCGCAGGTCAATAAGCCGATCAACCTGGCCTTCGACGGCCGGGGGCGCCTGTGGGTGAGCAGCAGTTATGAATATCCCTATGCGGCGCCGAAGGAGCGCTGGCTCAATGCGGAGGGCACTCAGGTCAAGGACAGCCGGGATGGGATTTTCATCTTGGAAGACCGCGATGGAGACGGGCGGGCGGAGCACAAGACGATCTTTGCGGATGGCTTGAACATTCCGACCGGAGTGCTGCCTTACAAGAATGGCTGCATCGCCTGGAGCGTTCCTAACATTTTGTTTTTAGAAGATACCGATGGGGATGGGCGCTGTGATCGGCGGGAGGTGTTGTTTGGTCCGCTGGGATGGGAGAAGGATGTGCATGGGAATTGCAGCAGTTTTCGGATGGGGCTGGATGGCTGGGTGTATGGGACCCACGGGTTTAACAACACGAGTCATTTTAAGGTGCGGCCGGAGCATTTGCGCGGGGCCAAGGAGGGCGATCCGGGGACGGAGTTGACGCTGCATTCGGGAAATGTGTATCGGTTTCTCCCGGACGGGAGCCGCATTGAGTTATTCAGTGCGGGGCAGGTGAATCCCTTTGGGTTGGACTGGGATCGCTGGGGCAATTTGTATAGTGCGGATTGCCACAGTGCGCCTATTTATCAATTATTGCCGGGGGCGGTGTATCCCAGTTTTGGGAAGCCGCATGACGGCCTTGGTTTTGGGCCAGTGATGATCCAGCACACCCACAGCAGCACGGGGATTTGCGGGTTGACGTATTTGAAAGAAGGGGTGTGGGGGCGGGAGTGGGATGATCGAATTTTGATCGGCAATGTGGTGACGAGTCGGATCAACCACGATCGGATTACGTTTTCGGGAAGTCAGCCGAAGGCGCATGAGGAGCCGGATTTCATGAGCAGTGAGGATCCGTGGTTTCGGCCGGTGGATTTGCGGATGGGGCCGGATGGGGCTTTGTATGTTGCGGATTTTTATAATAAGGTGATTGGGCACTACGAGGTGCCGCTGACGCATCCGGGGCGAGACAAGGAGCGGGGGCGGATTTGGCGGGTGGTGAAGCGGGAGGGGGCCGGGGTGCCCGCAGGGCCGACGGGGCCGGTGGCGGCGTTGCGTTTTGCGGCGCGGGACGGGGCGTTGACGCCGGAGCAGGTGACGCTGGTGGGAACCTTTTTGGAGTCGGGGGACGCGCAGGAGCGACGGGTAGCGGTGGAAGTACTGCGGCGGCCGCTCGGAGTGGCCTGGCTGCCGCGCTTGCTCGCGCTGCTGTCGCGCACGCCCGAGGACGATGCCGGAATGCGGCACCAACTGCGCCTGGTGCTGCGCGAACATCTGCGCTTGCCGGGGGCGGTGGCGCTCTTGGAAGGCTGGGAAGGAGACGCCCTGACACAAGGGGAGGTGCTGACGGTGGCGCGGGCGGTGGGGACCCCGGAGGCGGCGCGCTATGTATTAGGAAGGCTGCGGCGGGAGCCGGGGCTGATCCCGGATCTGGGGACGGCGGTGGCGCAGTTGGCGCGGCAAGTTCCAGCGGAAGAGATGCTAGGGTGGATTCAGGAGAAGTTTGTCGGTGAGGCGGGGCGGCAGGCGGATTTGCTTTTGGCGGTGGTGGACGGGCTGCAGCAGCGGGGGGAATTGCCGCCGCCGCCGGTCCTGGCTTTGGGCCGCGCCTTGGCGGAGCAGTTGCTGAGCGCCTCGCCTGCGGGCCAAACGCCGGCCTGGCGCTTTTCGCCGCTCGCGCCCGCGACGGCTTCGCCCTGGGGACTAGAAGATCGGCCGATGGAAGGAGGCGGGCAGGGGCGGATGATTTCGAGTTTGGCCCGGCATGCGGAGCAAGGGACGGGGACGCTGCAATCGCGCCCCTTTGCGGCCCCGCTGCGGTTTTCGTTCGCGCTGTGCGGGCATGACGGGGCACCCGAGGGCGCGGCGGCGGGCTTGAATTTTGTCCGGCTCGTGGAGGCGTCGAGTGGGGCGGAGTTGCAGCGCGCGGCGGTGCCCCGGCAAGATCAGGCGAGGAGGGTGCAGTGGGATCTGAGCGCGTGGCAAGGGCGGGAGGTGCGCTTGGAATTAGTAGATGGCCACACGGGGTCGGCCTACGCATGGTTAGGGGCAGGGGCGTTTGATCCGCCGGTGTTGCAGGCGGAAACCTTCCAGGAGGAGGAGGCGGCGGCAGGGCGCCTAGCCAGTTTAGCGGGGCTCTTGAAGTATGCGGCGGCGCCAGGACTGCGGGAGCGCCTCGCGGGCTTTTTGCCGCCGCCGCCGCCAGCGCCGCCTTCGGCGGTGACGCCAGAACAGCGGGAGGCGGCCGATCGCCTGATCGCGGCGCGGGCCGCGGCGCACGCGGGAGCGAAGCCCGATAAGGGGCGGGGCGAGGCGGTCTTTAAGACGAACTGCGCGGTGTGCCACGCCGTCGCGGGCCAGGGTGCCCTGGTGGGACCGCAACTTGATGGCATCGGGAATCGCGGGGTGGCGCGCCTGTGCGAGGATCTGCTCGATCCGGGCCGCAACGTGGATTCGCATTTTAGGCTGCACGTGATCACCCGCAAGGACGGCTCGGTGTTGGCTGGGCTGGAGCGAGGGGAGGCCGGGCAGGTGATGATGGTGGTGGACGCGGCTGGGGCGGAGCACCGCGTGGCCAAGGGGGACATCGCGTCCAATGAGGAAACCGCCATGTCGCTGATGCCGGCTGCTTTTGGGGAATCCCTCGCGGAGCAGGATTTCCAGGATTTGATGGCGTGGCTGCTGTCGCAGCGAAGCGGTTAGGCGGCCCAGGCGGGAACGGCTTTGGCGAGGTCCCACATGAGGCGGTCGAGAGCGCTAGCGAGGTCTTGGCTGCGGGAATTGGCGAAGGCCGCCCAGCAGAGGCCGCGGGCGGTTTGGACGGCGATGGTGGTGGTGCCGGGGAGGCTGCCGGTGTGCCATCGGTTAGGTGCGGCATTGACGCACCAACCGCTGGCATAGCCGGGGTTGGCGGCGGTGGCGGTCATCATGCTTGTGAAGGAGGCCGGCTTGAGGAGGTCGGGGGGAAGCGCCGAGCCGTCGCAGTGGACGAGGAAGTTGACAAACTCGGCGGGGCGAGCCAGCCAACCCCCGTGGGCGTCCATGCGGCGGACGTTCATGTGGTAAGGGTCCTCGCCGTCGCGGCCGTGGTAGACGACCTCGGAGGGGGCGCGTTCGGCTAGGGTATTGCCAGCGATTTGCATGTGGGCGATGCGGCAGGGTGCTAGGACGGAGGCCTGCATGAAGTCGGCGTAGGACTGGCCGGAGATTTTCTCGATGAGGCGGCCGAGCAGGCAGTAGCCGAAGTTAGAGTAGGCGTAGTGGGTGCCGGGGGGCTGCCGCAGAGCTTGCTCGCGAAGGGTGCGGGCCATGAGTTCGGCCTGGTCCAAGGCGGGGTGGAGAAACATGGGGTCGCGGCGATCGTTGGGCCAGCCTCCGCTGGTGTGGGTGAGGAGGTGGTGGACGGAGATGTCGGCAAGGCCTGGATGGTCAGTGAGGGGGAGCTTGCCGGCGAGGGCGAGGGCGGGGCCGAAGACTTTGTCGTCGAGGTGGATTTTCCCTTGTTCGATGAGTTGAAAGATGGCGACGGCGGTGAGGGGTTTGGAGAGGCTAGCGATGCGAAATCGGTGGTCGGGAGTAAGGGCTTCGCCGGTGGCGAGATCGGCTAGGCCGAAGGCGGCTTGGAAGGTCGGTTGGCCGCGGTAGGCGAAGGCTAGGGAGAGGCCCGGGACTTGGTGCGCGGCCATGCATTGGCGGGCGAGGCGCTCCATGGCGGCGGCTTCTGAAGGGGAAGGGGGCAGGGCTCCCTGGGCGAGGCTGGAGGAAAGCAGCGGGGCAAGGGAGGCGGTGCCGACGGCGAGGTGGCGCAGGCTGGTGCGGCGGCTGATGGATGGCATGGTGCGGTGGGCGGTGCGGTGGGTGGGAATGGCCTTTCGGTGCCGAGCAGAATCCTTCAAGGGGAGCTCCAGCTGCCGCCGAGGGCCTTGATGAGGCGGACGGTGGCGAGGTGGCGCTGGGCGGCGACTTGGGCGCTTTGGCGTTCGGTTTGGAGGCGGGTGCGCTCGGCGTCGAGGAGTTCGAAGTAGCTTAAGGTACCGGCTTGATAGGAGGCGCGGATGAGTTCGGTGGCGCGGGTGGAGGCGGCGAGGGCTTGGGCGAGGGCGTCGGCTTGTTCGCTGAGATAGCGGGTTTGGGCGAGGCTGGTTTCGACGTCTTTGAGGGCGGTGAGGATGGTTTGGCGGTAGTTAGCGATGGCCTCGGCGCGGGCGGCCTGCTGGCGCTTGACGTTGAAATGGAGGACGGCGATCCCGCTCAGGGGAAGGCTGACGCTGGGGCCGAAGTTCCAAACACTGCTATCGCTAGTGAAGAGGGCCTCGGAGTCTTTACTGAGATAGCCGCTGCTGCCGATGAGGTTGAGGGAGGGGAAGTAGGCGGCGGTGGCGACCCCGATGTCGGCGTTGCGGGCGGCGATGAGGCGCTCGGCGGCGGCGATGTCGGGGCGACGCTCGAGCAAGGTAGAGGGAAGGCCGAGCGGGATGCGAGGAGGGGCTTGGGTGCTGAGGGGGTGGGGGGCAATTTGAAACCGGCTCGCGGCCTGACCGCAGAGGAGCGCTAGGGTATCGCAGGCTTCTTGGCGTTGGCGTTTGAGGTCGGCGAGTTCGGCCTGGGTGGTGGCGACCTCGGTTTGGGCGCGGGCGAGGTCGGTTTCCGGAATGGTGCCGGCGGTGGCTTTGGCTTGGAGGAGGTCGCGACCTTGTAGGCGGAGGGCGAGGGTGCGGCGAAGGGCCTCGGTTTCCGTGTCGGCAGCGCGGAGGGTGAAATACTGGGCGGCGACGTCACCGGTGAGGGTGAGGAGGACGCTGTGATAGGAGGCGGTGGTGGAGGCGGCGGTGGCAGTAGCGCTTTCGAGCGAGCGGCGCACTTTGCCCCAGAGGTCGAGTTCGTAGCTGAGGTCGAAGCGGGGGCTGAGGCTGTTGTAGGTGGCCGAGGGGATGTCTGCGGGGATGGGGGTGGGCCAGTTTCCGGAGGACTGTTCGCGTTTGGCATCGCCGCTGAGTCTTATGTTAGGAGACAAGTTGGCGGCGCTGATGCGGGCACCGGCGCGGGCTTGGTCGACGCGGGCGGCGGCGGCTTGGAGGGTGGGGTTGGCGGCGAGGGCGAGGGTTTGGAGGCGGTCGAGTTCCTGGTCGCGAAAGACTAGCCACCAGGGGCCGCGGGGGGCGTGGTCCTGCGGGGCGGCGGGTTGCCAGCGCCACTGGGAGGGGGTGATGTCGGCTGTGTCAGGCTTTTGATAGGAGGGGCCGACGGTGCAAGCGGAGAGGCTGATGCTAAGGGCGAGGGCGGCCGGGACGAATTTGGTCATGGAATCTGCGGGGATGGAGGCGGCTCGCTAGTGGTGGGGGCGGCGAGGGAAGGGTGAATGGGGCGGCGGCGCTGGCGGAAGTGGATAAGGTCGTCGAAGAGGGAATAGATGACGGGGGTGGCTAGGAGGGTGAGGAGGAGGGAGAGGGTTTGTCCGCCGAGGATGACGCCGGCGGTGGCGTTGTTGTAGGCGGCGCCGACGCCTTGGGCGGTCATCATGGGGACCATGCCGGCGACGAAGGCGAGGGTGGTCATGAGGATGGGGCGAAGGCGTTCCTTATTGGCGAGGAGGATGGCGTCGAGGCGGTTAAGGCCTTGGGCGCGGAGTTGGTTGGTGTGGTCGATTTGGAGGATACCGTTCTTTTTGACCATGCCGAAGAGGACCAAGATGCCGAGCATGGAGAAGATGTTGATGGATTGGGCGAAGAGGATGAGGGAGAGGATGGCGAAGGGCAGGGTGAGGGGAAGGGCGAGGAGGATGGTGAAGGGATGGAGCCAGCTTTCGAATTGGGCTGCGAGGATGAGATACATGAAAATAAACGCCATGAGGAAAGCCACGACGAAGGCTTTGCCCGCCTTGGCCATTTCCTTGGAGCGCCCGGCGCTGCCGCTGCTGTAATCGGAGGGGAGGGCAAGTTGTTTGACGGCGGCTTCGATGGCTTCGAGGATTTCGGTTTCCCCGACGCCAGGAGCATTGTTAGCGGTGATGGTGACCTGGCGGCGGCGGTTGAGGCGGTTGATTTGAGAGGGGCTGTCGGTTTTTGTTAGGGTGACGAGGTTGGCCAGGGCGATGGGACCGGCTTTGGCGGAGGGGACGGTGAGAAGGCTGAGGGCTTCGGGGGTGTTACGATAGGATTCCTCGGCTTGGAGGTGGATGTCGTAGGGTTCGCCCTGGTCGTCGTAGGTGGAGACGTCGAGGCCACCGACGAGGAGGCGCAGGGTGTTAGAAATGTCAGCTATGTTGGCCCCGAGGACGCCGGCTTTGCTGCGGTCGACGCTGCCGGAGATTTCGGGTTTGCCGGGAATGAGAGAGCTGTCGAGGTCGCGGATGCCGGGCACCTCTTGGAGTTGGTGGAGCACGGTGGCGGTGGCGCGGCTGAGGGTATCGAGGTCGGGGCCGGCGATGAAGTATTGCACGTTGGCGCTGGATTGCCCGGTATTGAAGGGGGGGACGGAGAGGACGGAGAGGCGCCAGGCGGGGGGAAAGCGGGGGACGATTTCCTGGCGGACGCGCTCCATGAGGGTTTGTTGGTCTTGGCGCTGAGCGGGGGCGGTAAGGCGGACGAAGATCCCCGCGAGATTGGGGGTGCGCTGGTCGTTGTCGCCGATGGTGAGGAGGGTCCCGGCGACGCCGGGGAGGTCGCGGAGGGCGCGGGCGAAGCGTTCGGCCATGAGGTCGGTGGCGGCGAGGCTGGTGCCCTCAGGGGTGCGCAAGTTGACGACAAATTCGGCTTCTTCGACAGGTGGCAGGAAGCTTTTTTGGACGGTTTTGAGGAGAAGCGGGAGGGCGGCTAGGATGCCGAGGCAGCTGAGCACGACGATCCAGCGATGGCGGAGGGCCCAGCGCAGCAGGAAGAGGTAGGCGGACTCGAGGGGGCGGTAGAAGATGGCGACGAGGTGTTCGAGGTGGCGATCGAAGCGGTTGCGATGGCTGCGGCGGAAGAGGCGGGCGGAGAGGGCGGGGGTTAGGGTGAAGCTGACGAGGAGGGAGACGGCGATGGCGAAGGCCATGGTGAGGCCGAAGCTTTTGAGAAACATGCCGACGATGCCGCTGAGGAAGGCGACGGGGACGAAGACGGCGAGGAGGGAGAGGGTGGTGGCGAGGACGGCGAGGCCGATTTCGCGGGGGCCTTGGATGGAGGCGGTGAAGGAGTCTTCCTTTTTTTCGTCGATGCGGCGGAAGATGTTTTCCACCACGATGATGGCGTCGTCGATGACGATGCCGACGGCTAGGGCTAGGGCCACCAGGCTGATGATGTTGAGGGTGAGGCCTTGGGCCCACATCACGCCGAAGGCGGCGATGATGGAGACGGGAATCGCTAGGGCGGAGATGAGGGTGGCCCGGGAATTTCCCAAGAAGAGGAGGACGATGACCGAGGCAAAGAGGGCGCCGAGGAGGAGGTGTTCTTTGACGGCGTGGACGCTAGTACGAATGACTTGGGAGGTATCGCGGACGACTTCGACGCGGTAGCCGGAGGGGAGCAGGGGGTTGATTTCGGCGAGTTTATCGAGCACGGCATCGACGACGGCCACGGTGTTGCTGCCGCTCTGTTTGCGAATGGAGAGGACCACGGAGGGATCGCCGTTGTAGCGGGCCACTGTGGTTGCCTCTTCGGCGGCGTCTTCGACGCGGGCGACATCGCGGAGGCGGAGGAGGGCGCCGTCGGTTTCGCGGAGCACGAGGAGGGAAATGTCGGCGACGCTGGGGGCCTTGCCGAGGATGCGAAAGCCGATTTCGCTAGAGGCGTTTTTGACGTTGCCCGCGGGGATTTGCACATTTTGGGCCTGCAAGGCGCGCTGGACCTCGATTGCAGTTAGTTGATAGGCGAGGAGGCGCCCCGGATCTAACCAGACGTTGATTTGGCGAAGGCGGCCGCCGAGCAGGGAAATTTGACCGACTCCGGGGACGCTTTCGAGCTGGCGGCGCAGGGTTTTGTCAGCGAATTCGGTGATCTCGCGGACGGGTTTTTGGGCGATGAGGGAGAGGTTGAGAATGGGGGCGGCATCGGGGTCGAGTTTCTCAATGATGGGGGCGGTGGCCTTTTCGGGAAGATCGGGAAGAATGCGGGCGATGCGGTCGCGCACTTCTTGGGAGGCGACGTCGATATTTTTTTCGAGGACGAAACTGACGAGCACTTGGGAAATGCCGTCGCTGGAGGTGGAGCGGAGTTCGTCGATGCCAGCGACCGTGTTGACGGCTTCTTCGATTTTGTCGGTGATTTCGGTTTCGATTTCTCGGGGGGTGGCGCCGTCGTGGCGGGTCACGATGTTGACGGTGGGAAAGTCAATTTTGGGAAAGCGGTCGACCGGAAGCCTGGTGTAGCCGAGGAGGCCGACGACGACGAAGGCGAGAATGATGACAGTGGCGAGGACCGGTCGCCGGACGGAAATAGCGGCTAGCCACTGCATGGGGATTAAAGGTTAGGGACGGGAAGATTATGGGGCGGCTTGGAAGCGCCTGCCGTCGGCGGCCTCGGGCCCGGGGTGGGCGAGGACGGCATCACCGGGAGCGAGGCCGGCGCGGATTTCGGTGAAGCCGTCGCGGGATGCGCCGAGATCGACGAGGCGTTCGGAGAGGAGGAGGTCGGAAGTGATCGCGAAAACCCTGGGGAGGGAGCCATCGGTGCGGATGGCGTCGGTGGGAATGGCGGGGGCCGGTTCGGTGCGCAGGAGGATGTCGGCATTGCAAAAGAAGCCGGGGCGGAGGCGGCCGTCGGCGTTGTCGACGGCGGCTTCGACGATGAGGTCGCGGGAGGCTTCGCGGAGGGCTGGGCCGAGGTGCGCGAGATTGGCGGCGAAGGTTTGGCGGGGAAACGCGGCGGTGGTGAATGCGATGGTTTGGCCGACTTCGAGGGCGGCGACATCGGTTTCGGCGACGTTGAGGAGGAGGCGGAGGGTGGCGGTTTCGACGACTCGGGCCACGGGAGACTCGGCGGTGAGGTATTGGCCGGGGGCGACGAGTCGCTCGGCGACGACACCGGCGAAGACGGCGCGGATGACGCTGTCGTCGAGGGTTTGCTGGGCGAGGTCGCGGCGGGCTTGGGCGGCGGCCAGGTCGGCGAGGCGAGCCGCGACTTCGGTGAGGAATTTTTGGTAGTCGGCGGCGGCCACGGCTTTTTTTTCTGCGAGGGGCTGATTGCGCTCCTGCTCATTTTTGGCTAGGGCGAGGCGGGCTTGGGCGAGTTGCCGGGATGCCTCAGCTTCTGCTAGGGCCAGTTTGGCGTGGCGGTCGTCGAGTCGAGCGAGGACATCGCCGACGGCGACGAGGGTGCCGCGCTCGACGGGTGCGGCGACGACGAGGCCGAGGGCATTGGCGGCCACGATGGCGTCGTTTTTGGCGTTGAGTTGGCCGGTGACGCGGAGGAAGCGGGGAAAAGGGTGGTTGGCAACGGGCACGCGGCTTCCGGTGATGGGCGGTCGGTCGGAGGGTGCCTGAGGACTTGGGGGGGGGACTTTGTGACAGGCCACCCAAGCCAGGGGGGTCAACAAGAGGGCGAGGAGGGCGATCGTTTTCATGATGCAGCAAGTTCCGCAGGAGAAGCCCTGAGCGCGCCGAGTTCGGCATACGTTAGGCGGGCGGCCTTTTCCGCTGGGAAGTCGCGATCGACTGCCGTTTCAGAACCCGCAGGTGGGCGAAGAGGGGGGGAAAGCACGCTCGTTGGTTACCTTTGTGAAACAGGTAGCTTACCTAGGTTCAAAGCAAGCGCTGTCAAGGTCGGGGTCGATGCGGGCGAAGCGGGCGCGCTGACCGGGTGGACAAGCTTCGCCCTGGGGAACGCTGCCGGGCGGAGCGAGAGAGGGGCGTTTTCCTGCTTTTGATTTTACATGACATACATTGTCGGAAGTTAATTGCGGGCGGCGGAAGCCTGGGTGGAGTGGGATTTCGCTTTCGCGCGAGGCGGCGTGGTGGGAGTGAGGGGCTATGTTGCAAGATGTTTCTGGGGGGGCTCCGATGGTGATTGTGGGCCAGGGCTTGGCGGGAACGCTGTTGGCGTGGGAATTGGTGCGGCGGGGCCAGCGGGTGTTGGTTATGGATGAGGGGGCGGCGGTGAGTTCGTCGAAGGTGGCGGCGGGGAGAGTGACGCCGATCACGGGCAAGCGTTTGGCGTTGGGCGCGGGAGTGGGGACGTTTTTGGAGGAGGCCTGGGCGAGCTATGCGGCGGTGGCGCGGGAGTTGGGTCGGGAGCATTTTCATCATCGGCATCAGGTGCGGTTGTTTCGCCACGAGGAAGAGTCGGCGCGATTTGCGGCGAAGTGTGGGGAGGCGGCCTTTGCGGCCCACGTGGTGCGGGGTGGCGCGGAGCCGCTGGTGGACCCAGCGCTTTTTCGAGGGAGCGGCGGCGGGTTCGAGATGGCGACGAGCGGCTGGCTGGAGACGCGGGCTTGGCTGGCGGACAGCGCGGCGTGGTTTGAAGCGCGCGGTCTGCTGCGGCGCGCCAAGGTGGAGGCGGCAGCCATGGTGCCGGAGCCGTGGGGGGTGCGGCTGGTCACTGGGGAGCGCGCCGCCGTCGTGATTTTTTGTGAGGGGGCCGCCGCCCGGAGCAATCCCTGGTTTCCCTGGATCGCCTGGAAGTGCGCCAAGGGAGAAATTCTAACGTTGCATGCGCCAGCCCTAGCCTCCGAGCAGCGCATCATCCATGCGGGCGGCTGGCTGCTGCCGGTGGATGGGGCGGGAACATTTCGCACTGGTTCGACTTACACCTGGGATGAGTTAGATGAGCAGCCCACGGCAGAAGCGCGGGAACTCTTGGAGGAGCGGCTGCGTCACCTGTTGCGGGTGCCCTGGCAGGTCACGAGCCACGAAGCGGCGGTGCGGCCCATCATTCACCAGAGCTTGGCGCGCATGGGGCGGCATCCGGTTTATCCCACCCTAGCCTTTTTTAACGGACTGGGCTCCAAGGGGGTGTTGCACGGTCCGCGCTATGCCAGGCAATTGGCGGATCACCTGGTAGAGGGAGTACCCCTGCCCCCGGAAGCCGACGTGGCGGGCAATTGACGGCCATCGGCCCAAAGCCCTGCCCAAAAAAAGCCCGCTCCCACCACGCGGCGAGAGCGGGCCGAGGATCTCCTGTGGAGAATCCTCCCAAAAGGCTCCTAAAAATCGACGTCGTCTTCCTCGTATTTGCCGCCGCGCCGACCGCCGCCATTGCCTCCTCCGTCATCGAAATCGCGACCTCCACCCCCGCGCGATCCCGCTGGGCGGGGTCCGCTGCGCGGTTCGAACCCGCCTCGGTTGGGCGCGCCGCCGCCGTTGCGGGGAGGTGATTGACCGCGCGGAGGGCCGGAGGACTCCCGGGGACGCTCCATGGGGGCTTCTCCGCCATCGGAACCATCGGCAGGCCCAATGCGCCATGCGCTCAGACTGACATAGTATTTGCCGTTGTTTTCGTTGCCGCGGATTTCGAAGCCGACCTTGACGCGCTGGCCCGGGCGGAACCGCTCTAACAAGGCCACCTTGTCCTTCACAAATTCCATTTTGATATCCTGAGGATACCGGTCATCTCCTGAAGTGATGACGAACTCGCGTTTCGTGAAGCCACTGCCAAACGTCATGACGTCCATGATGACCTTGATGGTCCCTTCTATTTCGTATCCCATTGCGATTATTTCGGCGTGAGGGTTAGCTTGCTCCCGCTCTGCATAGTTCGCCTCACTCGGGCCAGATGGCAATCCTGTTCTTCCCTCAAAAGAAAAAATTTCCCCACCCACTAGGCCCCCGATTCCGCCTTGTTGACCGCCCCCGCGCTCTCCATGGTTTCGTTGATTCTGCAGCATGTCAGGTCCCCCTCCCTTTTCCCCCGCTTCCCTCCCAGGCTTGGCTGCGCCCCTCCCTGGCGAGGCTTGGGCATGCCTCGATTTGCCCGGCCATCCGGACCGCCGCATCGAAGCCCGCGGCCCTTTTCTCTCCGCCGCCCTTCCCCCCGCCGAAGGCATCGCTTTCTACGTCAACGACTTCACCCTGAGCGACCCCCTGCCCTGGCAAATCCCCTCCCAGATCGGCTCCGCCAGCCCCCGCTTCGACGATGCGCCCCTCGCCCCCTTGCCTGCGGACTGGGAAACGCCAGATCGCGCCCTCTTTGAATCCATCTTTTTGGATTGCATGAAATCCATCCGCCAGCGCCGCCTGCTCAAAATCGTGCCTGTCAGCTCCATCTCGGCTCGCACCTCGCAAAACCCCGGTGCCGCCCTTCACGCGCTGCTTCACCCCAGCCGCATCGCCGGCATGGGCCACGCCGCGGCTTGGAGCGACGGGCAAAACGGCTTCGCCACCATCACCCCCGAAGTCCTCTTCCAACTTTCCGGCTCCCGCCTCACCACCATGGCCCTCGCAGGCACCGCCGACGCCCAACACGAAGCCGATCTCCGCCAAGGCCCCAAACTCGCCCGCGAACACGAAATCGTCGTCGACGAACTCCACCGCCGCCTCGCCAGCCTCGGCCGCGTCCACCTCAGCCCCAAGGAAGTCGTTCCCCTCGGCACGGTCCGGCACCTCCGTACCACCCTCACCGTCGATTTGCCGCGCGCTCCCCAAGGCCAAGCCCTCCACGACCTCATCCACCTCCTCCACCCCACCCCAGCCCTCGGCATCTCTCCGCGCACTCCCGAAACCCTCGCGGAATTGAGCAGCTGCCGGGACCGCTGCCGCGTGCCCTCTGCTTTCGGTGCCCCCTGCGGCGTCGTTTGGCCCGGAGGTGCCGTCTTCCTCGTCGCCATCCGCGGCCTTTTCTGGCAAGATCACACCCTTCACCTGCCCGCAGGCGGCGGCCTCGTCGCAGGCAGCGCTCTCGACACCGAATGGGCGGAGCTCGAACTCAAACGCAACTGGGTCCGCCACGCCTTTCACCTCCCTCCGCCTCATGCCTGACCTCCCGCCGCCACCCGAGGTCCACCTCCCCTCCCTGGCTCTTCAAGCCCTGATCGCCCACACCGGCGTGCGCGAATTTGTCATCTGCGCCGGGGCTCGCAACAGCGCCCTCCTCGTCCTCCTCGCCTCCGTGCCCGGCCTGCGTCTTTGGCACCACTTTGAAGAACGCGCCGCCGCCCACTTCGCCCTCGGCCGCATTCTCGCCCATGAACAACCCGTCGCCGTGGTCACCACCTCCGGAACCGCCGCCGCAGAGCTCCTCCCGGCCCTCATCGAAGCCCACTATCAAGGCCTTCCCCTCATCGCCCTCACCGCTGACCGCCCCCTTCCCTACCGCAAGTCCGGGGCTCCTCAATCCATCGAACAAGCCAACCTCTTCGGACCCTACGCCACCCCGGCCCTCGACCTCACCAGTCTCGCTGAGGCCCCCTCCTGCCTCGCCGCCCTCGCCTCGTGGAGCCCTCGCTGCCCCCTCCACCTCAACCTCTGCCTCGAAGAACCTACCGCCGCCAACCTCCCGGCGCTGCGCCAAGCTGGAGCCTCCCTCCCCCTGCCCTCGCTGCCCTGCTTCCCCCGACCAACTTCTTCCCTTCCTCCCGCTCCGCCCCTTCCTCTCCTCATTCTAGGCGACCTCCTCCCCTCTGAACGCGCTGCGGCGACGCACTTCGCCCTCGCCTTGCAGGCCCCCATCTATGCCGAAGCCGCCTCTGGCCTCCGCGAGTCCCCCGCCCTCCAGCCCTGGCTCATCACTGGAGGCGACGCTGCCCTGGCTTCGGTCCCCCATCGCTCCGTCATCCGCCTGGGTGGCGTCCCCGCCTGCCGCTTTTGGCGCGACCTGGAAAACCGGCCTCTCATCCCCGTTCTCAGTCTCTCCCGCAGCGGCCACTCCGGCCTCGCTCGCCCCAGCCAAGTCCTCCCCCTCCACTCCCTTCCCCCGGCCCCGGAGGCAGATCCCATCCCAAGTCCCCTCCCGACTTCGGCCCCAGACCCTTGGGCTCAAGCCCTCGACGACTGCCTCGCCCGCCACCCCACTTCAGAACCCGCCCTCGTCCACCACTGCTCCACCTTGATTCCCCCTGGCGCCCTCGTCTTTACGGGCAACAGCCTCGCCATCCGCCAGTGGAACCTCGCCGCCGCGCGCCATCGCCCCCACCACGCCCGTGCCCTCCGCGGTGCCAACGGCATCGAAGGCAACCTCTCCGCCTTTCTCGGTCTCGCCGCCGACGCCCCCGAAGCCTGGGCCCTCGTCGGCGACCTCACCGCCCTCTACGACCTCGCCGCCCCTTGGGTCTTGCCCCAAATGCCCCTCCCCAGCCTCCGCCTCGTCGTCCTCCACAACGCCGGCGGCAAAATTTTTTCCCGACTCCCCTCGCTGCGCGACCTCTCACCCTTCGAGCGCGAACTCATGGAAAATCCCCACCACGTCTCCCTAGCCGGTTGGGCCAGCCAGTGGGGTCTCGCCCACCGCATCTACCACGGCCCCGTGCCTGCCGACGCCCTCCTGCCCCACCGCGTCGTCCTCGAACTCCATCCCGACCCCGCCGCCAGCGAGGCCTTTTGGCAAGACTGGGCCACCAGCTGCCCTCCCGCTCCTCTCCCCTGAGCCCCCATGATTCACGCCCTCCACGGCAATTTCGGTCAGCCCTCCGACTGGCTCCCCGCGCTCCCTCGCCACCTTCCCGCCCGCACTTGGCCCCTCTGGGAAATCCGGCGCCGCCACCCCTCGGCCCGCTCGCTCGAAGGCTTCGCGCGCTGGTTCAATCAACAAGTCGCCGCCCTCCCCGCCGACGGCCCCCGCCTCCTCGCCGGCTACTCCCTGGGCGGCCGCCTCGCCCTCCACATTCTCCAGCAACAGCCCAGCCTCTGGGACGGCGCGCTCCTCCTCTCCGTTCACCCCGGCCTCTCCACTGATCTCCTGCGCGCCGCCCGCCTCGCCCACGACGTCACTTGGCAACAGCGCTGCCTGGCCCTTCCTTGGCCCCACCTCCTCGCCGCCTGGAACGCCCAGCCTGTCCTGCAAAGCCCTTCGCCTCCCCAGGGCTCCACCCAGCCCGCCCCGGACGTCCTCCCCGAAGCGTGGCGCCCCGAAATCGCCAGCGCTTTCCTCGACTGGTCCCTCGGTGCCCAAGCCGACCTCACCCCCGCTCTCGCGTCCCTCTCCCTTCCTCCCATTTCCCTCCTCTGCGGTGCCGCCGATGCCAAATTCACCGCCCTCGCCCGCCATCTCTCCCACCACCTTCCCTCCGCTTCCCTCACCGCCCTCCCCGCCTGCGGCCACCGCCTCCTCGCCGAAGCCCCGCGCCACATCCAAGGCCTCCTCGCCGAACTCCATCGCTAGCCCGCCCTCGACAGAGCACAAAAAACCCGGACACCGCCAGCGGTGGCCGGGTTTTCCTTCGGCGCAGAACCCGCAAAGGTTCGGCCTCCGCCGAACTTAAAGGCTCTTCTTAAGTACCGAAGACGGAGTAAAACGCACACTCTTCGAAGCCTTGATGTTCATGGCCACGCCGGTCTTCGGGTTGCGACCCTTGCGCGCCTTGCGCTGCGCCACCTTGAACGTGCCAAAACCAATGATTTGCACTCCCGCCTTGTCCTTCTTCACGCCCTTGGCGATGGCGTCCAACACCGTGGCCACGGCATCCGCCGCCTGCCGCTTGGTCGTTTCCGCACCATACGATTTTTGCACCGCTTCGATAAGTTCAGCTTTGTTCATGTGGAATAATTGGGTAGTTCAGTTTTAAGTCCCATCGGCCGGGGGAAACCTGGAACAGCGCGAATATCTAGGAAGCCTCCAATTCCAAGTCAAACTATATGATCGCTAAATGTTATAAAAATTTCGTCGCCGCCCCCGTCAAATCTCCAAAAAATTAGCCATGCTTCCTCCTCCCTTCCTCCTGCGCCAGCCGCACATTCCCTCCAGCGCCTTCATCGCCCCCACGGCCACGCTCATCGGAGACGTCACCCTTGGCGAGCACGCCAGCGTCTGGTATGGCGCCGTGCTTCGCGGCGACATCAACCGCATCGCCGTAGGCGACCGCTCCAACGTCCAAGACGGCAGCGTGCTCCACCTTTCCGCCGAGCACGGCTGCCTCATCGGCAACGACGTCACCGTCGGTCACATGGCCATGCTTCACGCCTGCACCATTGGAAACGAAGTCCTCATCGGCATGGGGGCCATCTTGCTCGACGGCGTCGAAATCGGCGACCACTGCATCATCGGTGCCGGTGCCCTCGTCACCCAAAACCAAAAAATCCCGCCTGGCTCCATGGTGCTAGGCTCCCCGGCCAAAGTGGTGCGCTCCCTCAGCGCCGCCGAGCAAGCCAGCATCAAGGACTGGGCCGCCCGCTACGTCGCCCTCATTCCCCACTACCGCGCCCTCGCCGCCACACCCAGCCCCTCCGCTTAATCTTCCGGCAACGGCTTGCCCTTGGTTTCCGGAGCAAAAAGCACCGCCACCATCCCCACCAGGAAAATCGAACACATCGCCATCGCCGAATACCTATACGGCAGCGGTTTTTCAAAGCCCCCGAACACATCCTGCGTCAACTTGGCCGAATAAAAACTGCCCGCCGCCGCCGCAAAGCGCCCCAGATTATAGCAAAACGACGTCCCCGTGCTCCGCAGCCGCCCCGGAAACAACTCCGGCAAATAAATCGCAAATCCCGCAAACGGCCCCAACTGCACCGCCCCCATCAGCGGCATCATCCAATACGCATCCATCGGCGTGCTCATCTTCCAATACACCAAAAACGTCACCACCAGGGCCGCCGCGAATCCCCCCGCAAAGGCCTTCCGCCGTCCCACCGCCTGCGCCAACTTGGTGAAAAGCCACATCCCCAGCGCCGCTCCCAGCATATTCAGTAAATACGCCAAGTTCTTCGCCTCCTCAATCGGCAGCTTCGTCACCCCATCCAAGGCCTTTCGCGCCGCCAGCCACGCCTCGGATTGCGGTGCCGCCGCCTGCAGTTTCGCCACCAAACCAGGATCCGCCAAAGACTCAAAGTGCGTCTTAAACACCGCGCTCTGCAAGTCCACCGCATACTCCCCAATCGCCCACAGTCCCACTACCCCCGTGGACGCAATCAGCGTACCCACCACCAAATTCTTGCGCCACCGCCGATCAGCCAGCAAATTAAAATACGGCGTCAACAAATGCCCCTGCGGCAGCCGCCCTTCCGCCCGCAACTTCAACCAGGAATCCGGCTCCCGCAGCTTCTTGCGCGTCAACAAAATCATACAAGCCGGCAGCGCCCCCACCAAAAACCACCAGCGCCATCCCTCCCCAGGCACAATCACCTGGCTGGCCTGCAATTTGTCCACCGCCATCTTCACCGCCACCGCCGACACAT
>CALQKQ020000018.1 GCA_943331195.2 Akkermansia muciniphila
CGATGAAGGATTCCTTGGTGGTGCGGTTCCAGACGGTGACCATTTTGCCGGAGGGGAGGGAGGCGACGCCGGAGAGGACGAGGGCGTCGGAGAGGCCGGGGGCGCGGCGGAAGGGGGGGCGCTCGAGGAGGGCGGAGAACTGGGAGGGGGCGAGGGGAGGGGGGATGGGGTTGTCCTGAGCGGCGAGGGGGAGGGCGCTGGCGAGGAGGAGGGTGGCGGCGGCGGGACTCATGGCTTGAAGAGTTGGGCGATGGTGACGGTGCCGTTGAGGCGAGGGGGTTGGGCGGAGAGGGGGGCGAGGAGGAGGAATTTGATGATGCGGAGTTTTTCGGGGGATTGGAGTTCAGCGAGCCAGCGGAGGACGGCACCGTCGGGGCCGCTGACTTGGAGGGTGATGGAAAAGTCTTGGGCGTATTTGGAGGCTTCGGGTTTGAGGAGGACGGGAGCGGCGAGGGTGAGGCCGCGGTCGCGGGCGCTGGTCTGGAGGTCTTGGAGGAATTGGCTGTGGGCGAGGCCGGGATCTGGGGCGGCGGGGAGGGTTTGGTCGAGCCAGGCGGCGCGGGCTTGCCAGAAGGGGGCGTCGGCGGCGGCGGCTTCGGCGGCGACGAGGCGGGGTTCGAGTTCGGCGATGCGGGAGGTGGCGGCGAGGTGGCGGGCGCGGTAGTCGCGGAGGGTGAAGAGGAGGGCGACTGCGGCGAGGAGGAGGGCGCAGGTGGCGAGGAGGACTTTTTCGGAGGAAGTGAGGGAGCGTTTCATCGCATTTTGCCTTTGATTTGGAAGGAGGCGGTGCCGGTGGCGGCGAGGACGGGTTGGACCATGGACCAGTCGTAGAGGCGGAGGTCGGGATCGGTGTTGATGGCGGAGAAGTAGCGGTAGGCTTCGAGGGCGGATTGGGCGGTGCCGGAGAGGGAGAGGTCGGGGCCTTTGGCTTCGAAGCGTTCGAGGACGAGGTTGCCTTGGCCGAGGGTGCGGGTGAGGTGGTTGAGTTGGATGAGGGGGTAGCGGCGGGAATCGAGGGCCATGCGGAGGGCGGACCAGCGTTCTTGGGAGGCGCGGACGAGGTCGCTGAGGGCTTTTTGTTGGAGGTTGGAACCGGAAGCGGCGTTGATGGCTTGATCCATGTGGGCGGCCTGGTTTTCGAGGGCGGCGAGGGCGCGGAAGGGTTGGATGGTGCCGTAGAGGGCGGCGGCGAGGAGGGCGGCGGCGGCGGCGACTTTGAGGAGGAGGCGTTGGCGGCTGCGGTGGGGGGATCGGTTGGCGGAGGGGAGGAGGAGGGCGCTGCGGAATTGGGCGCAGTGGGCGGGGTCGGGGTTGGGTCGAGGTTGGGCGGAGACGGGCCAGGGGAGGGCGGCGCGGAGGGCGTCGGTTTCGGCGGGGGAAAAATCGCCCCAGAGCTGGAGGGCGGTGACTTCGGGGAGGAGGTTTTGCTGGAGGAGGGTGAGGCTGGCGAGGTGGATTTCGCTGGCGATTTGCGCTAGGTTGGCGCGGGGGGAGGAGAGGATGTGGGTGTGAATGAGGTGGCTGCGGTGGGCGGCCCAGAGGACGAGGCGCTGGTGTTCGATGGCGAGGACGAGGGGGCCCTGGGGGAGGAGGTAGCAGCGGGCGGAGGGGAGGAGGCCGAGGGGTTGGAGGGGGAGGAGGGCGGCGGCGGCTTCGGGGGCGACGACGTCGATGCTGATGATGGAGGTGCCCTGGGGAGCGGGGATGGCGTGGCAGTGGAAGCGGGTGTGCTCGGGGGTGGCGGCGGCGAGGCCGCGTTTTTCTAATTGGGCGAAGGCCAATTGGCGGATGATTTTGGGGTCTTGAGAGGGGAGGAGAAGGGCGAGGGTGCGGCAGGATTTGGCGGGGAGGGCGATGGTGAGAGGGCCGGAGGCTTTGGCGGGGCGGGCGGGGGCGGCGGTGGTTTCTAGCAAGGTACTGGTGGAGGCGCTGGGGCAGGACCAGGCCTCCCACGGGGAAGCGGCGGAGGGGAGGAGCAGGTGGAAACGGCGAAACATGGAGCGGGGCAGATAGGGGGGAGGCATTTACTCTTCGCGGATGAGGTTGAGTCCGGGGCCGACGAGGAGGAAGAGGCGGCGCTCGAGGGAGCCGGCGCGGACGAGGCAATCGGTGCGGCGGATGGGATGCGCGAGGGTGAGGAGGGAGGCGCTGCGGCGGTAGTTGCCTTCGGGGACGTCGAGGACGGCGCGGGCTTCCGCTAAGGTTTTGAAGAGGATATCGTCCTCGTTGTCGGGGATGCCGTCGGGGCCGTTGCGAGTGCGGATGAGGCGGCTGACTTCTGAGGGGGTGACGTTGAAGAGGGCCTCGAGGAGGGGGCTGGGGGCGGTGTGGATGTCGATGGTGCCGTCGCCGTAGAGGGTGAAATAGTTTCTCCAATCGGGTTGGAGGCGCTCCATTTCTTGGGTGCCGCGGACGAGGGGGACGTCGTCGAGGGTATCGAAGGGGCGGTTGAAGGGGTAGTCGGGGTGTTCCAGGGAGAGGTAGAGGTCGCGTTCGGCACCGCTGGGGAGGGGGAGGTCGTCGGGGTCGATCCAGTCGGCGAGGGATTCGGTGAGGGTTTGGGCTTGGAGGGAGTCGAGGCCCCAGATTTCGAAGAGGCGCTGGGCGAAACGGCGCTGTTGGGGGCTGGAGGCGAGTTGGTTGATGGCGAGGCGGGAGCCTTCGGTGGTGAGGCTGATTTCGTAGGAGGTGGCGGAGGAGACTTGTTGGCGGAGGAGGGGATCGCCGCGGAGGATGGCGGGGTGGGCAGCGATGGTGCGGGCGGAGTCGAGGAGGAGGCGGGCGCGGAATTCTTTTTCGGCGAGGAGGGATTCGTCGAGGCCGCGGGAGAGGAGATTGACGAGTCCCATGATGCTGAGGGACATGAGCATGATGGCGGCGAGCACGAGGAGGAGGGTGGAGGCGCGCGGGGAGGGCGTGTTGGGACGGGAGAAGGTCATGGGGGCTCAGTCGGTGCTGAAGACGGCGCGGAGGGGGATGAGGCGGCCGGGGAGGAAGAGGAGGAGCTCGACGAGGGGGGGGCGGGCGGCGGGATGGACTTCGAGCCAGAGTTTTTTGGCGGGGTCGTAGAAGCGCCATTCGACGCGATCGACTTCGGGGAGGAGGGGGAGCCAGAAGCGGCCCTCGGTGTCTGGTTTGAGGAACTGGTGGCCTTGGCGGGACTGGAGGGGGCTTTCTGGGAGGGGGAGGCCTTGGGGGTCGGTGCGGTAGAAGTCGGCGACGGAGAGGCTGAGGGCGAGGCGTTGGGGGGGCGGAGGCGCGGAGGGGCCGCGGAGGGAGGAAGGAGGGGGCGGGGTGGCGGGAGGGGAATCGTCCCAGGATCGGGGACTGAGGGTGAGGGTGGGGGATTGCCAGCGGGGTTGGGGGCCCCAGATGTAGGCTTCGGGGACGTTGCGGAGGATGAATTCTTGACGGAGGGGGTCGTTTTGGAGGACTTTGAGTTCGAGGGTGGCGCCGGTGGGGAGGTGAGCGAGGGCTTGGCGGGTGCGGTGGAGGAAGGTTTCGACGCGGCGGTCTTCGGTTTGGATGAGGGAGAGGTCGGCGGCGGAGGCGACGGAGCCGCTGACGATGCCGTAGATGGCGCCGGCCATGAGGCCGAGGATGGCGAGGCCGACGACGACTTCGAGGAGGGTGAGGCCGCGGGGGCGGGGGGGATTAGGGGCGGTAGACATAGACCTCCGCTCTATCGTGGGCGGGTTGGGGGCGGCGGAAGTCGCTGGCGACGGCGCTGAGGAGGTAGAGGCCGCGCACGGGCTGACCGGTGCGGTTGATCCATTTGACTTCTTCGAGGTCGGATTTGAATTCCATGCCGAGGGCTTCGTCGCGGTAGGTGAGAGCCATTTCCTCGCGTTTGGGTTTTTGGCGGGCTTCGAGGAGGATGGCTTCGAGGCCGCGGCGGATGGAGGCTTGGCGGCGCAGCAGGTTGGCGGAGTCGAGGGAGGAATGGAGGAGGCCGGCGAGGCCGGTGGCGACGATGGCGAAAACGGTGAGGGCGATGATGATTTCGAGCAGGACGTAGCCCTGGGAGCGGGGCGCGGTCATGGGAGTTTGGTGTGGGGGCGGGAGCGCTCGCGGGTGATTTCGCCGGTGAGGAGGTCGAAGGAGGCTTCGAGGGCGAGGGCGTTGGCGATGAGGCGGATTTGGAGGGGATCGGCCATGCCGTTGGGTTGGAAGACCCAGCGGCGGAGGTGTTCGCCTTCGAGGGGGTCCCATTCGGGGTCGCCCCAGAGGAGGACTTCGCAGGTGAGGGTTTGGGGGAGAGGGATGGAGGAAGTCCAAGGCAGGTTTGGGGCCTGCTTTTCTGGGGTGGGAGAAGTGGGGGTGGTGCTGGGGGTAGCGGGGGCGCTGGGGACGATGCCGGGGCCAGCGACGGGTTGGGGTGCAGCGGCGTTAGGGGTTTCCGGGAGGCTGCGCTGGAAGAGGTTGGAGGGGGGAGGGGTGCGCAGTTCTTCGAGGTATTTGAGGAAATCGTCGCGTTTGGGGAAGGAGCGGTTGCCGGGGATGGCGTGGAGGCCGCGGCGCTCGAGGATGATTTGGAAGGGTCGGTGTTCGCGCATGGCGCGCTGGCGGACTTCTTGGACGAGGGCAGCCAAGTCGGCGAGGGGGGCGCGGGTGGCGGCGTCGTCTTGAAGGCCTTTGAGGGTGGGGACGGCGACGGCGGCGAGGAGGGCGATGATCGTCATGGCTACGATGATCTCAATGAGCGTAAAGGCTCCGGCGCGAGACTCGGAGAGAGACCCGCGGAGACGAGGGGGGGACATGGGAGGGGGAAGGGCCCTTATTTTTGTTGGGCCAGCTTCCAGTTGCCGATGTCGTCGTCGCTTTCGATGCCGTCTTTGCCTAGTGAGAAGACGTCATAGTCACCTTTGCTGCGTTTGGCGGGGAAGGCGTAGCGGAATTCGTTGTTCCAGGGGTCTTTGGGAACTTCTTCGAGGAGTTGGGTCCAGCGCTCGGGGATGGGTTCGGCGTCGGGGCGCTGGACGAGGGCCTTGAGGCCTTGCTCGGAGGTGGGGGGCTGGAGGTTGCGGGCCTCGTAGACTTTAATTTGCGTGAGGATATTTTTGACGTCGGATTCGACGCGGGTTTCTTTGGCGACGTCGACGTTGCCTTTGATGAGGTTGATGGCGGCCGCGCCGAGGATGGCGATGATGGTGATGACGAGGACGATCTCGATGAGGGTGAAGGCTGCCCGGCGAGGCGCGGCGGCGCGGCGGGAGGAAAGAAACGGGGTCATGCACGGTATACGAAGCCGTGGTCGACACTTATCAAAGCATGCTCTGGCGCTGGATGGGTGCTAGGAGATTAGAAATGGCGGCGCAAATGGCTAGGGAGGATGCTGAGTTCTTCGCGATATTTGGCGACGGTGCGGCGGGCTAACTTGACGCCTTGGAGGGCGAGTTGGCGCACCAGGTCTTCGTCGCTCCAGGGGTGCGAGGGGTCTTCGCTTTTGACGATTTCCGCTAGGGAGGATTTGACGCTAGTGTTGGAAACTTGGATGCCGCTGGCGGTGTCGACGCCGGAGGTAAAGAAATAGCGGAGTTCGAAGACGCCGTGAGGGGTGGCGATGTATTTACCGGAGATGGCGCGGCTGACGGTGGTTTCGTGCACGCCGACGACGTCGGCGACCTGCGCCATGTTCATGGGTTTGAGTTGGGAGGGGCCTTGGTCGAAGAAGTCCTGTTGCCTGGCGACGATTTCTTCGGAGATGCGCTGGATGGTTTGTTGGCGCTGCTGGATGGAGCGGATGAGGAATTTTCCGCTGCGGATTTTGTCGCGGATGTAGCCGCGCACCTCTTCGCGGCTGGTGGCGTTGGACATGAGGTCTTTATAGAGGTTGCTGATGCGGAGGCGGGGGAGCTGTTCGTCGTTGAGAGAGATGTGGTAGGTGCCGTTGCTGCGTTCGACGTGGACGTCGGGGGAGATGTAGTGTTGGGGAGCGGAGGCGAAGGCGGAGGCGGGGCGGGGATTGAGGGTGGCGATGTGTTCGGCGGCGCGGGAGATTTCGCTGAGGGGGACGGAGAGTTTGCGGGCGACTTGGGGGAAGCGGCGGCGGGCGAGGTCGTCGAGGTGGGCGGCGACGATGCGGGTTTCCAGGCTGTGTTCGCGGCCTTGGCGGGCGAGCTGGAGGAGGAGGCAGTCGCGCAGGTTTTCGGCGCCGACGCCTGGCGGGTCGAAGGATTGAATGATGGCGGCGGCGGCCTGGAGGTCGACGAGGGGGAGGCGAAGTTGCAGGCTGAGCTCGCCGAGGGGAGCTTGGAGGAAGCCGCGGTCGTCGAGGCTGCCGATGAGCATTTCGGCGATGGCGCGGACTTGCGGGGTGCCGTCGGCCATGCTGAGTTGTTGGATGAGGGGGTCTTGGAGGGTGGTGGGTGAGGTTAGGGAGTCGAAGAGGAACTGCCTTTTTTCTTCGTCTTCGCTGGTGCGGGGGCTGCGGGTGGCGCTTTGTTGGAGGTAGTCGCGCCATTCTTCATCCATGGCGGAGAGGCGGCTGAATTCTTCGTCAAAGCCGTCGTCGTTGAGTTCGCTTTCGGAGGCGGAGTCCTCGAGGGAAATTTCGGGAGACTCCATTTCCAGGACGGGATTTTGCTGCAGTTCGAGCTCGACCATTTGGCGGAGTTCGAAGACGGGGGCCTGGAGGATATTGAGGCTTTGCTGGAGCTGGGGGGAGAGCCGCTGTTGTTGGCTGAGGTTTTGCCCGAGGTGGGTGCCGATGCTCATGGGAGATTGACGCCCGGTGCTTCCAAAAAAGCAAGCACATATCGTGCCATTTTTCAAAAAAATAATTCAGATAACATGAGAGGCCTGGCGGGGGCAGGTGGAAGGAGGGGAAAGAAGACCGATTGCGGGGCGGGGCAGACTGGGGGAGGGGGCGGGAAGCCAAGTCGTCGGCGGCATCTGCTGTTGGAGGACTGGATCGCTGCTCATGAAGAAATATTCCCGCAAAGAGGTCGCGAAGATGTCCCCTGCCGAGTTCGCTGGGGCGGCGCGCGGACCGTATGGCAAGCTGCTGGCGTATCTGCGGCCGTATCGGAGTCGGTTTGTCGTGGGGATCTTATGCGGGGCGGTGTATGGGGGTTTGAACGGGTTGTTAGTCTACACGGTGCATGGGGTTTCGGACAAGGTGTTGCCGCCGGCGGAGGTGCCGGGGCGGAATCACACCCAGATGACGGAAGTGTGGCATGAGGAGCGGGAGTTGCCGGAAGTGCGCGCGGCGCTGGCGGCGGGAGCGCTTTCGGGGGCGGAGCAGGCGGAGGCGTTGAGGGCCTACACGGTTTTTCGGAAGGGATTGCAGGAGCGGACGCTGGTGGCGCCGGGGGCGGGGCCGACGGGGGATCCGCTGCGGCAGTTGACCTTGCCGACGTCGTTGCCGGCGGAGTTTCGGCTGACGCTGGAGGCGGAGCGGCACTTGGTGGCGGAGCCGCCGGAGCGAGGGGAGGCGCGGGCGGTGTTGCAGCGCTTGTTGGCGTTGCCGGAGGGGGAGCGGCGCCACCGCACCACCTGGGCGCATTTTTTGCAGGCGCAGTGCGAGACGGATCGGAGCGCCAAGGGGAAGGCGTATGCGGCGCTGAAGGCGTCGGCGGCGCAGGCGGGTTTCAGCGATGTTTTGGGATTGGGGGCGGCGGCTCCGGTAGTGCCGCCGCTGGGTCGCATCGTGTTGGTGTGTGCCACCATCCCGGCGATCATGTTGTTGCGGGCGATTTTTGGGTATTTGAATTCTTATTGTTTGGTGTGGGTGAGCTTGAAGTTATTGGACAACATTCGGGGAGATCTATTTGCGAAGATTTTGGGTCAATCGCAGGAATTTTTCAACAAGCAGAAGGGCGGGGATTTGCTGCAGACGGTGATGAATCAGACGCGGGTGGCGCAGCAGGGGTTTACCGGGGTGATTAGCGACATGGTGAAACAGCCGCTTTCGATCATTAGTGCGATCGGGGTGTTATTTTATTTGGACTGGAAGTTCACCCTGATGGCGATGTTGTTATTTCCGCTGTGCATTATACCAGTGGTGTTAGTGAGCAAGAAAGTGCGGCGGGCGGGGGCGGATGAGGAAGCCGAGGCTGGGGCCATGGGAGTGATCATGCAGGAGGCGTTTAGCGGGATCCGGGTGGTCAAGGCGTATGGGAGGGAGGAGCACGAGGTGAGTCGCTTCAATGCGTCGAACCAGAAGATGTTGCGGAGCATGATGCGATGGAACCGGGCGCTGGAAGGGGTGGGGCCGCTGACGGAAGTGGTGGCTTCGCTGGGAGTGGCGGCGGCCTTGGTGTATGTGTATTCGTTGGGATTGCCGGCATCGAGTTTTATTGCCCTGAATGGGGGTTTGGTGATGCTGTATCCGCCGGCGAAGGCGCTGAGCCGGATCCCGATTATTTTGCAGAAGAGTTTGGCTTCGACGAGCAAGGTGTTTGAGTTGATGGAGCGGCCTTCGGCGGTGGCGGACCGGGAGGGGGCGGTGGCGCCGGCGGGAGTGGCGCGGGGGCGGCTGGAGTTTCGCGAGGTGGGTTTTGCCTATCGCAAGGATCTGCCGGCGATTTCGGGGATTCAGCTGACGATTGAGCCGGGGGAGACCTGTGCCTTAGTGGGTCCCAGCGGGGCGGGCAAGAGCACCTTATTTTCGCTGCTGCTGCGTTTTTACGATGTGCACGAGGGGGCGGTGTTGCTGGATGGGCAGGATCTGCGGGAGCTGCCGCAGGCGTGGTTGCGAGAGCAGATGGGGATCGTCAACCAGGAGGTGTTTCTTTTTCACGACACCATTTATGAGAACATTCGCTATGGTCGGCTAGAAGCGACCAAAGAGGAAATTTATGAGGCGGCGCGGCGAGCCTATGCGCACGACTTTATTTTGGCGCAGCCGCAGGGCTATGAGACGGTGGTGGGGGACAAGGGATGCCTGCTGAGCGGGGGGCAACAGCAGCGGCTGTCGATTGCGCGGGCGATGTTGCGGGAGGCTCCTATCTTGTTATTGGACGAGGCGACCTCGGCCTTGGATACGGAGAGCGAGCGCAAGATCCAAGAGGCCTTGGAGGATTTGAGCACGGGCAAGACGGTGATTGCGATCGCGCACCGGCTCTCCACCATTTTGAAGGCCGACAAGATTGTGGTGATGGAGGAGGGCCGCATCGTTGACGTGGGGCGGCACGAGGAGTTGCTGCGCAGTTCCGCGCTTTACCGCAAGCTATACAGCATGCAGTTCCACACGGAGTTGGCGGCGCTGGAGCCGGCGGCGCTGGAGCCCGCAGCAGTGGAGGTGGCGGGTGGCTAAGCGGTTTTCAAGGACTTACTTTATAACATTATGGAACGCCCCGAAGCTATTGCCCAGATACGCGAGGCCTGCAAAGGCATCGCCCAGCAGTTCATGAAGATTCACCCGGCGGTGCCGCAACTGCGGGATGGGGAGACGGCGGACGCGTTTTACCGGACGCTGCACCAAATGACGGTGGAGCTGGAGACCCTCAAAAAGATGCTAGGAAAATTAGAGCGCGCCGATGCCTCGACTGAGCTGTGAGCCTGGTGGGGCGAATTCTTTAGTGGGGGCAGGAGAAAGGCACTCGCGTCATTGCCATGGGAGGCGTAAGAGACTTGAAGATACTGCCGTAAAACAGCTTCCCTCCTTGCCCTGCATGCCTGCTCCTTCTTTTCGGACTCCTCCCTCCTTGGCCCTTTTGGGGGTCGTTTTGTTATTGGCGGCCTGCGGGCGGAAAGAGCGGGTCGAGGTGGTGCAATCGCGGGCGCCTTTTAAGAATGAGCCGGTTGCGAAGCTGGGATTGAGCACGGCGCAGCGGTATGCGGCGAATGATGCGCAGGGGATGTTGCGCTGGACGACGCCGGAGGGGTGGCGGTTTTTGCCGGCGACGGAATTTCGGCATCTCAATTTTGATTTTGGAGCGGGCCGGGAGGGGGAGGCGTATTTGACGTTGTTGCCGACGACGGGCGGGGGCGGGGTGTTGGAGAATTTGAATCGCTGGCGCAAGCAGATGGGGCAGGCACCGCTGGCGGAGGCGGAGATGGCCGCGCTGCCGACGAAGACGATTTTTGCTCGGCCGGTGCCGTTTATGGATTTGAGCGGCACCTTTACGGGGGGGAGTGGTCCGGCGATGGCGGCGGCGGAACCGAAGGAGAACTACCGGATGTTGGGGGCGATTTTTGAGGCCCCGGGCTTTTTATTTACGCTGAAGCTGACGGGCCCGGCGGCTTTGGTGGCGGAGCAAGCGGGGGCGTTTGACGCCTTTTGTCAGTCGCTGGGAGTGGCGGGGACACCGGCGGCGAGCCAATAATTTTTATGAAACCTGCGGCGGGCGCTGTTCCGCTGTTTACCTGCTGTTCCCCGGCTTATTTTTGTACCCATGACTGCCGAATCTCCTTCCCTTTCCCCCCCTGAAACCCCGCGCCGCCGCCGCGGGAAGGTCGATCGCATCCTGGCGGTGCTGGGATCGTATCACATCGCGGTGGTGTTGTTTTTGCTGATGATCCTGCTGACCTTGGTGGGAACCTTTAGCCAAAAGACGCTGGGCTTGTATGAAAGCTTGCGCCTGTACTTTGTGAGTTGGGTGGTTCCGCGGGAGGGCTGGCTTTTTGGATGGATTCCTTTGCCGGGGATGGGGTCGGTGTTGGCCGTGATGTTTGTGAATCTCCTAGCGGGAGGGGTGCTGCGCATCCGGAAGAATTGGCGGACGATCGGCAATGTGATCGCGCACCTTTCGATGTTGGGCTTGATCGCGGCTGGGGCGATCTCGCTGTGGTATAAGCAAGAGGGACACATGCGGATTTTTGAGGGCGAGAGCAGCAACCGGGTGCAGGCCTTTCAGGACTGGGTGCTGGAGGTGCAGGAGCCGGGAGGGGCGGATCGCGCGGTCCAGATCATCCACGAGACGGACTTTCGCAGCAAATCGCCGGAGGAGACCACGGTTTTTTATCGCCGGGAATGGCCCTTTGAGTTGAAGGTATCAGGCTACCAGCGCAATGCCACGATCACGACCACGGGGGACCCGAGTGTGGTTGCGGGATCGCGCAGCGTGGAGGGTTATACCTTGCGACCGCTTTCGGTGAGTCCGCAACACGAGGCTAACATGGCGGGGGTGTTTTTGGATGTGGTGGATCTTTCGGGGAAAGTAGTGGCGCAGACGGTGTTGGCGCAGGTGATCCGGCAAGGGGAGATTGTGACGCGGGGAGACGCGCCGTTTTCCTTTGCGGTCGGGGGGCGGCAGTTTACGGTGTCGCTGACGCGGGAGTCGTGGGAGGTGCCGTTTTCGATTCGGCTAGACGACTTCAAGGCGGAGTATTATCCAGGGACGCGCAAGGCCAAGGAGTATGAGAGCCAAGTGACGCGGACTAGCCCGGATGGCAGCGAGACGAAGTTTCGCATTTGGATGAACAATCCGCTGCGGGACAGCGGCTACGTGGCCTATCAGACGAGTTTTGATGACCAATCGCCGCCTGGGCAGGAACGCTACAGCGTGCTCACGGTGGTGAAGAATCCCTCGGACCAGTGGCCACTCTACAGCTTGCTGGCGGCGACGCTGGGATTGATGATTACCTTTCTAACTAAGTTGGTGCGTTTTCTTCGGCGCTCCGCAACTGCCCTTCCTGCTGCCTAGTCGTATGAAAAAAGCCCCAGTTATTCCCGCGATTTTGATGGCCTTGGCTGTCGCCGCCAGTGCTCTTTATTTTTCTAGCAAGGCGCGCGTGGCCGACCAGGCGCGGCGCTTTACCCCGGAGCAATTGGCACCGGCGTGGAATAAGGATGTCATCGACGCGATGGAGCGCGTAGCCAAAACGGACGATGGGCGCACGAAATCGCTGCACACTTTTGCCTACTACGAGCTGCTGCGGAACCGGGCGATTCCTTCGGTGCGCTTGAATTTGGAGGATGGCAGCGCGCGTTCGGTGCCGCCGGTGGCCTGGTTTTTGGATGTGCTTTTTTATCCTGAGGTGGCCAACCGGTATCCTATTTTCAACGTGGAGGACAGCGACGCCCTGCTGCAGGTGGGGCTCAATCCGCACGACAAGAAGCGGGATAAATATTCCTATGAGGAATTGGCTCCGGCGCGGGAGTCGTTGATTGCGGCGCGGTCCCGCCTGGCCGAGGTGCCGCCGGAGAAGCAGAGTCGGCTTGATTTGCAGATCAACAACTTGGCGACCAATGTGATTCGCTATGAGGAATTGTTCCACTTTTTGGATTTTGCGCGGAAGGGGATCGCGATTCCAGCTGATTTCCCTGACGAACCACTCAAGAGCAAAGCTGGGCAGACGGTGCCGTTTAGCGAGGCCTTGGTGGGGTTGAAGGGTTCGGCCACGTTTCAGAAGTTTATTGAGGCGGCGCGCACGGGGGATCGGTCCCCGATGCCGGAGTTGTTGCAGAAGGTTGATTTGGTGTTGAGGGATACGAGCCGCATCAGTTGGTATGCGCCGCCGACGGCGGCGACGCCGGACGCCTGGGTGCCGGCGGGGGGGCTGATTCGGGATTTTCTAACGGGAGGGCCGCATGGGGCGACCGCGATTGCGCAGCTGCAAACGCTGGAGCGGCTGGCTGGTTTAGCGGCGGAGCCAGGGAAGAATGGGGAATTGCAGGCTGGGGTGGCGGCGCTGGGGCAGGGGCTGGTGGCGGCGGCGCAGGCTTCTAACTCTTATAAAAAAGTGTCGCTGGACCGCGGCTACCTCAAGGCGGGGTTGTTCGCTTGGGCGAAGTGGGGTTTTGTTTTGGTTTTTCTGACCTTGGCGCTTTCGTGGTTGGCTCCGGCAAGCCGCTGGGGACGAGTGCTGAGTCGGCTGAGCTTGTGGGGTGCGGCGGCGGGATTGGGCGCGATTTTGGTGGGGATTGGCTGGCGGGTTTTGATCACGGGGTGGGGGCCGATTACGAATATTTACGAGACGATACCGTTTATCACTTTGATGGCGGGGGTTTTTGCGTTGTTGATGGAAAAGATCTTTAAAAATCGCATTCCGCTGATCGTGGCGATTTGTTGTGGGGCGGCGGGGATGTTTTTGGCGGGGCGCTATGAGGCGGGGGACGCGGCGGACACCATGCCTAGTTTGGTGGCGGTGCTGCGGAGCAACTATTGGCTGTGGACCCATGTGACCTCGATCAACATTGGCTATGCGACGGTGTTGCTGGCGTCGATTTTTTCGATGATTTACATTTTCTGTCGGCTTTTTGACATCACGCGGCAGAACCAGGCTTTGTTTCGGATGTTGACGCAGAGTTCCTATGGGATTTTGTGTTTTGGGTTGGTGTTCAGCTTGGTGGGAACGGTGCTCGGGGGAATTTGGGGGAATGACTCGTGGGGTCGCTTTTGGGGATGGGATCCGAAGGAAAATGGGGCCTTGGTGATCGTGCTGTGGTGTCTGGCGGTGTTGCACATGCGTTTGGCTGGCTGGATCAAGGAGATTGGGCTGCACGTGTGCACCGCGTTTGGGGCGAATTTCTGTCTTTTCTCGTGGTGGCACGTGAATTTGTTGAACGTTGGTTTGCACAGCTATGGGTTCACGCAGGGGTTGGACCAGAAGTTATTCTTGTCCTATGGAATCGTTAGTGTGGTGGTGCTGCT
Organism: Akkermansia muciniphila; assembly: GCA_943331195.2. Taxonomy (GTDB): domain Bacteria; phylum Verrucomicrobiota; class Verrucomicrobiia; order Verrucomicrobiales; family V1-33; genus CAIZWU01. Next base: position 13,542 of record CALQKQ020000018.1, read on the forward strand.
GGGGGTGGCGGTGAAAGTTCTGGAGTGGATGGCGCTGCGGCCGGGGACAGGGACGGTGGAGGGGGTGCCGCTGGCGGGGGAAGCGGCGCGCTGAGGCTGCGGGGGATTCTCCATTGCTGGGAAGGCATACCTTGGCTATGATGCGGGAGAGCCATGGCCACCAACAAGCATCCCATTGTCGAGATCCAAGTCAAAGCCGTCTTCCCGACCAGCGGGGGCTGTGCGGTATTCATGGGCAATGCGGAGAAGGTTTTTGTGATCTATATTGATCACGGAGTCGGCTTGGCGATCAGCATGGCGCTGCGCCAGGAGCGGCGGGAGCGGCCGCAGACCCACGAGCTGATCGGGAGTCTTTTGGCGGGCTTGGGGGCCAAGGTGGATCGGGTGATCATTAACCATTTTGCCGATGGGGTCTACTACGCGCGCCTGATTGTGGTGGCGGAGAACGAACTGCATCAGCGCAAAATTGTGGAGATTGACGCTCGTCCAAGCGACAGCATTGCTTTGGCGGTGCAGGCTGGGGCGCCGCTTTTTCTTGCGGAAGCGGTTTGGGAGCAGGTGGAAGACGCTAGCGATCTGCTGCAGCAGATGGAGCGCCAGGGCCCGTCGGCACCGGAGGTCTAGAGGGGGAAAAGTGAGCGGTGGGCTAGGGGATCTGGGCTGATTTGGCGTGCGGGGTCCCGAGAGGGGATGGGCAGGCGTCCGGTTTGCTTTGGGGACTGGAGTGCGGTAGGGGTGTCGGTTGACGGACCCTTTTAACTAACATTATTCTGTGAAACGTTTTTATTTGTTTGAGGTGTGGTGTTTTATGTTCTTGGTTTTGGGGGCGTTGACGCTGCGGGGCCAAGCGGCGGGGCCGACGAATCCGGCGGAGCTTTTTGCGCGGGAGAATCTCCATGCGTGGTGTGCGGTGCCCTTTGATGCCAAGGGGCGGGGGCCGGAGGAGCGGGCGGCGATGCTGAAACGGCTGGGGTTTAAGCGTTTTGTGTATGATTGGCGAGAGAAGGATATACCGACGTTTGATGCGGAGTGTGAGGCCATGAAAAAGCAGGGCATTGAGATCACGGGGTGGTGGTCGCCGACGAATCCGGCGGACCCGGTGTTGCGAACCACGCTGGAAGTGTTCAAGCGGCAAAAGATAGCGCCGGCGTTGTGGGTGATGGGTTCGGGGAGCCTGACGAAAACGGAGGCGGAGCAGCGGCAGCGGGTGGAGGAGGAGGCCGAGCGCCTTCGGCAGATCGTGGAATTGGCGAAGCCTTATGGGGTCTCGGTGCATCTTTACAATCACAACGGGTGGTTTGGGATTCCAGACAACGAGGTGGCGGTGATTGAGCGGCTCAAGGAGCGAGGCGTCACGGGGGTGGGAATGATTTACAACTTTAGTCACGGGCACCAGGATGTGGCGGATTTTGCGGCGGTGTGGAAGCGGATGCAGCCTTATGTGGTGGCGGTGAATGTGACGGGAATGGTGCCGGATGGCGAAGCCAAGCTGATGCCGCCGTCGCAGGGGGAGCAGGAGCAGGCCATGTTGCGCGTGGTGTTGGAGAGCGGATGGCGGGGGCCGATTGGGCTGATCGCGGAGCAGGGCGGCGACGCGGAAGTTACTCTGAGCCACTATATGCGGGGGCTGGAGTGGTTGAAGCAGGAGTTTATCAAGCCGGGTTCGGGCGGGCTGAAGCCCGATTTTTCGCGGGAGGCTCGGGCGGAGAAGGCCGCTGCGGCGTTGGTGCCGGGGAAGTTTGGCAAGGCGCTGGATGCCCGGAGCGGGGGGATGTTGTGGCCGGGGAAGGAGGCCTGGCGCCAGGTCCCGATCTCGGTGGAAGCGTGGGTGAAGCTGACCAACGCCAATGGATTCAACGTGATCGCGGCCAGTGATAGCAAGGCATCGGCGGCACATTGGGAACTCTATAGCTATGCGGGGGCGGGTGATTTTTCGGTGTATCTGCCCGGTCAAGGCGGGGAAGTGCGCAGTGGGGTGCGTCTTTGTGACGACCAGTGGCACTGCGTGGCCATGGTGTTAGAAAGTGCGCGGGTGCGGCTTTATGTGGATGGAAAGGCGGTGGCGGAGCGCGCCTTGCCCGCCCGCACGGGGGCAGTGGTGCCGGGGGATGGGGGGATCGGGCGGACCGTGGAGGAGGGGATTGGGTGCCAGGGGCTGGTGGATGAGGTGCGGATTTCCCGTGGTGTTAGAATTATAGCGAGCGCGCCGGTTTCGCTAGAGCGCGATGAGGCCACCCTGGAGCTCTTTGACGGCGAGCAGGTGACGGAAGCTAGGGTGGCGGAGCCCATGGAGTTGGGTCCGCTGAATCCGTCAGCGCATCCGCTTTGGCGGGAGTGGGTGAATCGTGATCGCATTTACGATTTTTATGCGAAGCAGGCCCGGGAGTGGCGGGCGAACCCCCGTCCCTTGTTGGCGGCTTATGCGGGGTTGGACGGGGGGAAACAGGGGCATTGGGGCAATCAAAACGACGCCGTGACGTGGCGCGATGGGCGCTGGAATGACATGGATTGCGGGCCGCGCTTGGCCGGGGTGTTTCGCGGGGCGGGCTTGACGATTCCCAAGGCGGTGTGCGTGCGGTTTGGGGAAAGCGGGGAGTGGTCGGCTTGTTATGATCCGGTGACGGATGCATGGCCGGTGTGGTGGAAGGGCGGCTTTCTCAAGTTTTCCGACACGCGCCATGGGCTGATGGATGGATTGCAGCCTGCGGGAACGATCGTCGATCATCCCTTGGTGCGGGGGGCTCTCCGGACGAGTGAACGCGGGAAATATCGGGGCTACTATCGCTTTGGCCAGAAGACGATTTTTAGTTTTGAGCTAGGGGGCCAGGAGTTGTTGCGCGCCATGGATGTGGTGGATGGCAACATGCAGCGCCTTGAGGGGGAATCGCTGCGGCCATGGACGTTGGGCGGGCCGACCCAGTGGCCGCAGGTTTTGCAGACCAAGGGAGAACTGGGTTTGCCCGTGCAGGGCTGGCCGTTTGTGGTCGATACCTTGAGCCTGCCGTTCGACAATCCTTGGAAGACGCTGTTTTTTGTGGGAGGGCATGATTTTTATGCGAATGGGGACCTGGCGCTGTGCACCATGACGGGGGACGTTTGGCGGGTGAGTGGGCTGGATGCGGGCCTGAGCCAATTGCGCTGGAAACGGCTCGGAGCGGGGCTGCATCAGCCGCTAGGCTTGGTCGTCGTAGACGATTTGGTCTGTGTGCTGGGGCGGGACCAAATCACCCGATTGCATGATGTGAATGGCGACGGAGAGGCCGACTTTTACGAGTGCTTGAGCCAGGACTTTGAGACTCCGACGGGGGGGCACGATTTTTTGTGCGGCTTGGAGTGGGATGGGGCCGGGAGTTTTTACACGGCTTCGGGCAGTCGCGGATTGTTGCGGATCACGCCGGGGCAACCGGCGGAAGTGGTGGCCTCGGGTTTCCGCAATCCCGATGGCCTGGGGCGCTCTCCGGAGGGGGTGTTGACGGTGCCGTATTCGGAGGGGGAATGGACGCCGACGAGCGCGATTGGGCAGATTGCGGCTGGTGGATACTATGGTTATCCTGGGCCAAAAGCGGGGGTGAAGACGGAAGGGCCGCTGCTCTGGTTGCCTCGCGGCATCGACAATTCGGCGGGGGGGCAGACCTGGGTTCCGGATCAAACGTGGGGCCCGTTGCGCGGGCAAATGGTGCACTTGAGCTTTGGAACGGGAAATGCCTTTTTGGTGCTCCGGCAGCAGGTGCAGGGGGTGTGGCAGGGGGCGGCGGTGCCTTTGCCGGGAGATTTCAAATCGGGGGCCCACCGAGGCCGCTTCAGCCCGCGCGACGGGCACCTCTATGTGAGCGGCATGACGGGATGGGGCAGCTATACGCCGGACGATGGCTGTGTGCAGCGGCTGCGCTATACGGGCGGTCCGATGCATTTGCCTGTGGCGTTTGAAGTTAGGGAAAATGGGGTTTTGCTGACGTTTTCGGAAAAGTTAGACGCGGTGGCGGCAGATCCTGCCCAACACTTTGCGCAGTGCTGGAATTACCGCTACAGCGCGGCCTATGGCTCGGCCGAATGGTCGCTGCGGCACCCTGAGCAAGTGGGGCACGATGTCCTTGAAATCACCCGGGCGGTGGTGGTGGGAGGGGAGGGACGCCAGCTCTTTTTGGAAATGCCGCAGATCCAACCGGCGGGGCAAATTCACCTTGTGGTGCAGCCGCAAGCCGGGGTGGAGCGGGAACTGTTCCTGACGGCCCACGCTTTGGGCGCGCCTTTTACGGAGTATGCCGGCTATGCGGCGGCGGTGAAAGCGGCTTGGCGGCAGGAGCCTAGCGCTGGCCCGGTGGCGGCGCGGGCCAATCCCTTCGCCCAAGGGAAAGCGGGACGGGCTTTGCGCCTGGAAGCGGCGGCGGGGCTGCGATTCGCCACGGCGGAGCTGAGAGCCCGGGCGGGTGAGCGGCTCAGCGTGACTTTGGTGAACCCCGACGTGGTCCCGCACAACTGGGTGCTGCTCGCGCCGGGGTCGGCACAAAAAGTCGGGGAGGCTTCTAACGAGATGATTGCCGAGCCCGAGGGTTTTGCCAAGCACTATGTGCCGGAGCTTCCCGAGGTGTTAGCCTATACGGACATGGTGGGACCTGGCGAGGCGTTTACGATTCACCTAGATGCTCCGGCGCAGCCCGGGATTTACCCGTATCTGTGCACCTTTCCGGGGCATTGGATGGTGATGAAGGGGGCCCTCGTGGTCGAGTGACTCTGCTGAGGGGCAGGGGTTCCGGCCCAGGGCGAGCTGCCCTGGGCCGGGGTTTGAAGCGAAAGGGGCTGACGATGCCCCGAAGGGTTTAGTAGGGGAGCTCGCGGACGTAGAGGCTGCGGAACCAGAGGTTGTTGCCGTGGTTTTGCAGTTCGATTTGTTCGGAGCGGGGGAGGGGGAGGTCGCGGCTCCAGTAGTTTTCCAGGGGGGACTGGTCGATGATGAGCTTGCCGTTGAGGTGGATGGAGACGCGTTCGCCGACCATGCGGATGTGGAAGGTGGTCCACTGGCCGATGGGATTGTCAGCGAGGACGAGGGGTTCCTTGCCGGGTCCCTTGTTGTTCCACATGCCGCCGGA
>CALQKQ020000019.1 GCA_943331195.2 Akkermansia muciniphila
CACCCAGGCTGGCGTCTACAATCTGGGCTTCCAAGGCGATGATGGCGGCTCCATGGACATTTCCGGCCCCGGCAATCCGGTCTGGAGTTCCATTCTGGAAAGCACTCATACCGCCCAGGCCATCCTCACGGAATCCGTGCCGGAGAGCGGCTTCAATAACCGGCTTCAGGTTGAAGTAGGTACCGGAAACAGCCGCACCATCGGTCAGGTCACCCTCGCTGCGGGCACTTATACGATCAAGACCCTGGTATTCGAGGGCGGGGGTGGTTCGTGGTGGGAGGTCGTTGGTGCCAAGGCTCCGGTTTCCCCCGGATTTAATTACCCTCTTCTGGTCGAGGGGGCGGGCACGACCTTGACGGACTTTGATCTGCTGGTGCTTGTCGCTCCAGCCGCCCAAGAAACCATTCCGGTGACCAACTTCACGGCCAATCCCGTGACCGGGGCCTACTCCCTCACGTTTGTTTCCACTGCCGGGGCAACCTATCAACTCGAATACAGCACCCACATGGAGGCGGGCGCTCCGGGAACTCCACAAAATTGGAATGTGGCTCCCAGCCCGGTGATAGTTGGTGCTGCTGGGACGACAACCCTCAACTCAACCATCACCGCGCTCTATCCCGCGAACGGTGGGGTCCTTCCGGCAGGCTCTCCCCGCGCTTACCTGCGGGTGCGCCGCCTGTAAAGGCAACCAACCCCGTGCGATTCCGGCAGAAACCCCGGGGCCATCAGGCTCCGGGGTTTTCTGCTGCCGCGCTGGGAACTTTCCGGAGTTCGCCTTGTCTGGAGGGTCGCGAGGCCATGCCCGGATCAGCGGTCCCCATCAGCGCACGCCCGTGCCCACCGCGCCCTCCTCATCCATTTCCTCCAAATCTGTCTCCCAACTCAGCCCCACCCTAGAGCGCGCGAACCTAACCATAAAAATGCAGATAAAATGTAGACCCTTTTTTGGGATTCCGGGGGCGTTTTGGGGCCTTTTGGGCTCTTTTTGGGGCACTCCATTTTACCCGCGGAAACCAACCTAAACCCTTCATTCTAAGGGGGTTACTGTGGAGCCGGTGGACGGATTTGAACCGACGACCTTCGCATTACGAATGCACTGCTCTACCCCTGAGCTACACCGGCCAGCGCATCACTTTTCGCCTCGGAGCTCACTTCTGTCAAGGCTTGGCTTCATCCCCCTCACCCCCGGCCCGTACGCAGGAGCCACTTGGGCCGGTTCGACCTAACTCCTGTGATCAGCCCTCCTGATCCCACTCGCACACCGCTTCCACCAAGCACACCTGGGCCCGGCTCCTCGCCTGCAAACAGCCCTCCGAGGGCGTCTCAAAGGTCAAGGTGCAGTCGGTGCCCGCCTGGTACAGCGCCACCGCTTCCGGCAGGTGCTCCCACATCGGCAGCCGCCTCCGCCGGATCACGCCGCGCCGGGCCGCCCGCCCCTCAATCCGGCTCCGCAGGTCCCGCGGCAACAACCCCTCCGCCCGCGCCAAACAGCGCTCCGCCACATGCAGGCCGCCATCCCGGTTGAGTTCATACCCATAAAGCCCCTGCGCATCGTAGTCCTCGTGCAGACACACCGCCGCCCGCGGCACATACCCCGCCATAGCCCGGCGCCAAGCCGCAATGTGCGGGTGGCTAGGACTATCAAAAAGCCGATTCAAATCAACCCCCTCCAGATCCCCTCGCGTATTCAGCGCCAGCCCCGCCGGATTAAACAAAGGGAACACCACCACATCCGCGCGGCGCAAATAGTCCACCGAGCGCTCCGCCCACTCCAGCAGCCCTAACACCGCTCCCGCCTCGTCCCCGTGCACCCCGGCACTCAAATAAAGCGGACGTTCCCCCACCCCTTGCGAACGCAAAAAATAGACCGGAAATCCCGCCGTCTCATAAATCACACTCCACGCCATCCGCCCAGCCCGCGCCACCGCCCGCCACCGCCGCAGCACATGCGCCACATCGTGCGCCCGGTGCCGCCATACCCCCTCGGACGGCAAGGCCCTCTCCCTATCAAAATCCGCCATAGCGCCCCCTAAATCGAAGTCGCGGCCCCCACTCCGGCCAAGGCCCCGAGCAATTTCTCGTGGATGCTCCCAAAACCCCCATTGCTGAAAACCACAATGCTATCCCCGGGCTTCACTAACGAAACCGCCCGGGCCACGATCTGCGCCACATCCGGCTCCAGAAAAACCTCCCGCCCCATCGCCCCGATCGCCCCCATCAGCTGCGCCACGTCCAGGCGATCCCCCTCCGGTATCTTGTGCATGTCCGCCACCGGGGCCAACACCACCAGGTCGCTGCCCCCCAAGGCCTGCGCCAACTCCTCCTGGAAAACCTTGCGCCGCGTCGTGTTCGAGCGCGGCTCAAAAATGCTCAGAAGCCGCCCGCCCGCCCCAACGTAGCGCCGCCGCAGCGCCTCCGTGGTTTCCCGAATCGCCGTGGGATGGTGCCCAAAATCGTCAATCACCTTAACCCCGTTCACCTCTCCCCGCACCTCCTGGCGGCGGGCCACCCCGCCAAAATCCCGCAGCGCCCGCGCCATGCTCCCCACCTCCACTCCAGCAAAGCCCGCCGCACAAATCGCCATCGCCGCGTTGCGCACATTGTATTCCCCATGCATCGGCAAATGGTAGCGCGCCCCATCCAAGGTAAAGGCCGTGCCGTCCTCCCCATAGACCACCTCCGTAATGCGCCGGTCATTGCCCGGTCCAAAACCCACCGCTAGCACCGGTGCCGGCGCATCCTTGACCACCTCCAGGCCATTGGCGTCGTCCCCATTCACGAAAATAATGCCGTTGCTCGGCACCACCCGCAACAACAGACGGAAACTCTTCTTGATCGCCTCCAAATTCTCAAAAATGTCCGCGTGGTCAAACTCAATATTATTAATCACCACCGCTTCCGGAAGATAGTGGAGAAACTTCGAGCGCTTATCAAAAAACGCCGTGTCGTATTCATCCCCTTCCAAGGCAAAGCACTCGCTCTCCGTAAAGCGCGCCCCCCCATCAAAATTACGCGGCACCCCCCAATCAAATAACTCGGATTCTTGCCCCCCTCGTGTAGCAACCATGTCAGCAACGACGTCGTCGTCGTCTTGCCATGCGTCCCCGTTACCACAAAATTCCGCTTCCCGCGCAAAAAGTGCTCCTTCAACACCTCAGGCATCGACACATAGCGCAACTTCCGCCGCAACACCTCCTCCAATTCCTCGTTCCCCCGCGAAATCGCGTTCCCCACCACAATCACATCCGCTCCCTCAGGAATGTTAGACGCCCGATAGCCGCTCGCAATCGCAATGCCCCGGCTCTCTAAAAAAGTCGAAACCGGTGCATACACCGCGCTGTCGCTCCCCGAAATCACAAAGCCGCGCTCCTTCATGGCCGCCGCCACCGCACCCATCGCTGTGCCGCAAATGCCAATAAAGTGAAAGTGTTCGGGAGAAGAGGCCATGTCGTGAATTCTCAAAGAAAAGGGTATCGCAAACCCTCCGCATAACGCCTCCTCCCGTCCAGCGCAACCCGAACCATCACCCCCTTTCACCCCCTCCCCCGCCCGCGCGCCCCAGCCTGAAAAAACCCGAAAATTCCCCTTCAATCTGCCGCGAAAGCGCTACCCTTCCCGCCCTGATTCCTCCCTGAAAATGAAAGAGCCTCTTCCCGCTGCCCCCCTCCCCGCCGCTCCCCTCAACCCCCTCCCCGCCCCAGAACCCTGGAGCGTCGAGGATTCCCTCGACCTCTACGGCCTCCCTGCCTGGGGCAATGGCTATTTCAGCGGCGACAAAGCCGGCGAAGTCACCGTCCGCCTCCAAAACAACAGCGACTTCGCCGAAGTCTCCCTCCCCCAAATCATCCGCGGCCTCGTCAAAAAAAATCAGGACTTCCACCTCCCCGCCCTCTTCCGCTTCCCCGACCTCCTCTACGCCCGCATCAAAGAACTCAACGAAACCTTCCGCGAGGAAATGCGCAACCAAGGCTACAAAGGCCGCTACCGCGGCGTCTACCCTATCAAAGTCAACCAACAACAACAAGTCGTCAAAGAAGTCACCGAATACGGCCGCCAATACCACTACGGCATCGAAGTCGGCTCCAAACCCGAACTCCTCGCCGCCCTCGCCTTCATGCACGACCGCGAGGCCCTCCTCATCTGCAATGGCTACAAGGACGCCGAATTCATCGACCTCGCCCTCCAATCCAAACAACTCGGCCTCAACGTCGTCCTCGTCCTCGAAATGCCCCCCGAACTCGCCCTCGTCATGGAGCGCAGTCAAAAACTCGGCATCGAACCCACCCTCGGCATCCGCATCAAACTCTCCACCAAAGGCAGCGGCCACTGGGCCGAATCCGCCGGCGATCGCTCCCCCTTCGGCCTCAATTTCTCCCAAACCATCCGCGTCGTCGACGACCTCAAGGCCATGGGGAAACTCAAGTGCCTCCGCATGCTCCACTACCACCAGGGCTCCCAAATCCCCAAGGTCTCCACCATCCGCCTCGCCGCCCAAGAAGCCGCCCGCGTCTACGTCAACCTCGTCAAAGAAGGCGCCCCCATGGGCCTCCTCAACCTCGGCGGCGGCCTCGCCGTCGACTACTCCGGCAAAAAACAGGCCGACGAAAACTCCATGGCCTACAGCCTCCGCGAATACTGCGCCGACCTCGTCGAGTCCGTCCAAAAAGTCATGGACGAAGCCGGCGTCAACCACCCCGACATCGTCACCGAATCCGGCCGCGCCGTCGTCGCCTACTACAGCGTCCTGGTCTTCGACATTCTGGACGTCAACCGCATGGCCAGCGACGACCCCCTCCCGAAACTGCCTCGCAACTCCTGCGATACCCTCAAATCCATGCTCGAAGTCCTCGAAAATCTCGAGAAAACCAGCGCCCAGGAAACCTACACCGACATCATCTTCTACCGCGACGAACTCCTCACCCTCTTCCGCACCGGCCAAGTCTCCCTTCGCGAACGCGCCCTCGGCGACCGCATCTACTGGCACGTCCTCACCCAAGTCGCCCAACGCACCGTCGCCGATACCAGCGACGAAATGGTCAGCCTGCGCACCCGCCTCGCCGACTTCTACTACGGCAACTTCTCCATGTTCCAAAGCCTCCCCGACGTCTGGGCCATCAACCAATTCTTCCCCGTCACCCCCCTCCACCGCCTCAACGAAAAACCCACCCGCCAAGCCGTCATCTCCGACGTCACCTGCGACTGCGAAGGCGTCCTCAATTGCTTCATCGGCGAATCCGGCAAACAGTCCCCCACCATCCCCCTCCACGCCCTCAACGGCAACGACGACTACATGATGGGCGTCTTCCTCGTCGGTGCCTATCAGGAAACCCTCGGCGACCTCCACAACCTCCTCGGCGATACCAGCGTCGTCACCGTCCGCCTCAAAAACGGCAAAATCTCCTACAGCCGACAACTCGAAGGCGATACCGCCGAAGAAGTCCTCAGCTACCTCGAATACGTCCCCCGCGACCTCCTCAAACGCTTCAAAACCCTCACCGAAGACCCCGCGAGCCAAAAGAAAGTCAGCGAAGAACAAGCCGCCGCCATCTACAAAGCCTACCGCAAAAACCTCAAGTCCTACACCTACTTCAGCGGCTAGCCACCCCCTCCGCCCCCTCCTTTCTAACACCCCTTTCGCCATGTGGTCCTCCCCCCTCGAATTCACCGACATCCGCTACCAAACCACCGCCGACGGCATCGCTAAAATAACCATCAACCGCCCCGAAGTCCGCAACGCCTTCCGCCCCCTCACCGTCACCGAACTCCTCCGCGCCTTCGACCTCGCCCACGAAGACCCCAACGTCGGCGTCGTCATCCTCACCGGCGAAGGCGATCAGGCCTTCTGCTCCGGCGGTGACCAAAAAGTCCGCGGCCACGCCGGCTACCTCGGCGCCGACGGCATCCCCCGCCTCAACGTCCTCGACCTCCAGAAAAAAATCCGCAGCCTCCCCAAACCCGTCATCGCCATGGTCGCCGGTTACGCCATCGGCGGCGGCCACGTCCTCCACATCGTCTGCGACCTCACCATCGCCGCCGATAACGCCCGCTTCGGCCAAACCGGCCCCAAAGTCGGCTCCTTCGACGGCGGCCTCGGCTCCAGCTACCTCGCCCGCATCGTCGGCCAGAAAAAAGCCCGCGAAATCTGGTACCTCTGCCGCCAATACGACGCCCAACAGGCCCTCGACATGGGCCTCGTCAATGCCGTCGTCCCCCTCGCCGACCTCGAGACCGAAACCCTCAAGTGGTGCCGCGAAATCCTCCAACACAGCCCCCTCGCCCTCCGCTGCCTCAAGTCCGCCCTCAACGCCGACTGCGACGGCCAAATGGGCCTGCTCGACCTCGCCGGCAACGCCACCCTCCTCTACTACATGAGCGAAGAAGCCAAAGAAGGTAAAAACGCCTTCATCGAAAAACGACCCCCAGATTTTAGCAAGTTCCCCCGCGTCCCCTAACGCCACACTTCCCCCCGGCCGCCCCCTCCCGTTTTCCCAGTGGCCAGGGCCCCGTTTTTGGCTATAGGATAGCAGAGAACCTCTCCGCTATGCCACCTCCCCATGCCCCTCGCGACAACGCCCTGGCTGAGGCCCCCAGCCGACTTCCCTCCCCTCCCAGCCCTCTCCCCCCCTCCCCTCGCATCCAAGACCTCCCCAGCGAAGAGCGCCCCCGGGAAAAAATGCTCCGCCACGGCCCCAGCGCCCTCTCCGACCCCGAGCTCCTCGCCCTCTTCTTCCGCACCGGCACCCCAGGCCTCAGTGCCATCGACATCGGCCGCGCCCTCCTCAAAAACTACGGCAGCCTCACCGCCCTCAGCCGCCTCCCCCCCGCCGAAGTCCAAAAACAAAAAGGCCTCGGCCCCGCCAAAGCCCTCGACCTCCTCGCCGCCTTCGAACTCGGCAAACGCCTCGCCCGCCAAGAAGGCGCCTCCCAACGCCTCGACAACCCCCAGGCCATCGCCCAACTCCTCGGCCCCGAAATGCGCGCCGAACCCCTCGAAGTCCTCAAAATCGTCCTCCTCACCACCCGCGCTACCCTCATCGCCATCGAAGATATCTCCCGCGGCGGCCTAGCCGAAACCATCGCCCACCCCCGCGAAATCCTCCGCCCCGCCATCCTGCGCGCCGCCTACGGCTTCATCCTCGTCCACAACCACCCCTCCGGCGACCCCACCCCCAGCTCCGCTGACCTCTCCATGACCCGCCGCATTCGCGACGCCGCCGCCACCATGCAAATCCATTTCTTCGATCACATCATCCTCGGTGCCCCCACTGACAGCCGCCCCTCCGGCTACCACAGCTTCCGCGAAACCGGCCTCCTCTAGCGGCATCTCGCCAGCCCTAGCCGCACCCCCTCTCTCCTCTCCTCCCCCCGCATGCTGCGCCACCCCACCGCCCTCATCGCTCCCACCGCCCACCTCGCCGACGACGTCGCCGTCGGCCCCTACGCCATCATCGAAGACGACGTCGTCATCGGCCCCGGCTGCCTCATCCGCGCCCACGCCCAAGTCCTCCGCGGCGTCATCATGGGCCCTGGCAACACCGTCGACCGCGGCGCCATCCTCGGCGGCGACCCCCAATCCCTCAGCTTCGACCCTCACACCCCTAGCGGCCTCCGCATCGGCCAAGGCAATACCTTCCGCGAACACGTCACCGTCCATCGCAGCACCCGCCCCCAAGGCCACACCGTCATCGGCGACCACAACTTCCTCATGGCCCAATGCCACGTCGGCCACGACTCCCTCCTCGGCGACCACAACGTCATCGCCAACGCCGTCCTCATCGCCGGCCACGTCACCATCGGAAACCGCTGCTTCCTCGGCGGCAGCTCCGTCTATCACCAATTCATCCGCGTCGGCGACCTCGCCATGGTTCAAGGCAACAGCGCCTTCTCCGCCGACCTCCCCCCTTATTGCATCGGCCACGAAACCAACCTCCTCGCCGGCCTCAACACCATCGGCCTCCGCCGCGCCGCCATCGACGGCCCCGCCCGCCTCGAACTCAAACGCCTCTACCGCGCCGTCTTCCAACACTCCTCCGGCCCCGTCAAAGGCGCCGCCGCCCTCCTCTCCCAAACCAGCTCCCTAACCGGACGCCGCTTCCTCGACTTCATCGCCCACCCCAGCCCCAAAGGCCTCGGCACCCCCGGCTCTCGCTAAGCGCTTCCTCTCCCGCCAAGCCCATACAGCCCCGCCCGCTCCATCACTTCCGCCACCCGAGCATCCACCAAATCACGCCACCCGCCGCCGCTGCGGCAGGCCGCCCGCACCTCCGTCGAGGAACCCCCAAACGTCCCCTCCAAAAAAACCGCCCGCACCCCCTCCCGCTTCCGCAGCTCCCGGCCCTCCCGGCCAAAGACCAAAAAAATCACCGTCCCCGCTAACTCCTCCCAGCGGACCCAGCGCTCTAACTCCTCCCATTGGTCCGCCCCCATCAGCCAATACAACTCCCAGCTCTCTCCGCCCACCTGCCGATAATGCGCCGCCGTCTCCCACGAATAACTCGGCCCCGGCCGCCCTAACTCCCAGTCGCTCACCTCCGCCCATTCCTCCCCGCCCAGCGCCGCGCGCAGCATCGCCGCCCGCCATTCCCCAGACGCCTCCGGCCCCCGCTCCTTCAACGGCGATTGCCGCGCCGGCAAAAAAATCACCCGGTCTAGCCCCGCCTGCGCCACCGCCGCCCGCGCCACCGCCACGTGCCCCACATGCACCGGATCAAAACTGCCCCCGAACAAGGCCACCCGCTGCCGCGCTTTACTCATCATCCTTTCTCCCTCATCCCCCCTCCCCGCGCAAGCCCAAGGCACCCCCACCCCGCGCACCGCCTAGCACAAGCCAGGACTGGCCACTGCTCGGCCAGCCCCCATTGCCCCTTCAGCATTACTTCTCCAAAATCACACTCTGCTCCGCCGTCGGGAACGCCGCCGGCACCGGCAAACTAACCTGCCCCGTCGCCACCCACTGACAGGCCCGCAGCGTAATCAAATTGGCCCCGGCACATTGAATGGCGTCGTTCTTAGGACCGACATGCCCCATCAAGGTCGTCACCACCTTGCCCTTACCATAGGGCACCCACCACACCATCGGCTCATGCGCCCCCGTGCCGCCCTTGGCCTTATCCGAATAAGCCGTAGCCAAAAGGTGCAAGTTCTCCGCCGGCCCGCGCTGCCCGTGATAGAGCTCATCTTGCCCGTGTTTCCACACTTGGGGCAAGCCCTTCATGATAGGATGCCCCTCATCGCGGCTCGTCACTTGAAATTCCCACTGCGCCCCGTGCCCCGCCCCCGGTCCATCGTTCGGCTCATGAAACTCCTCCGCCCCACTCTCCGAAACCGTGAGCCGCCGCCCGTATTCCGGTCCGCGCCACCCCAGCCCAATCATCTGATCATAGGCCTTCCATCCCGAAAAGGCGTTGTTCGCCGCGTGCACCACCACCACCCCCCCGCCCTTCTCCACAAAATCGAGAAACGCAAACTTCACCGCCTCCGGCCAAGGACGCCCATTGTAGTTGCTCAGCACCACCTGGTATTTGCTGAAATCAGGCCGCCACGCCTCCCAACCCACCTCGGCGGGCGGCGTCGTGCTAACGTCCACTGAAAACAACCCCGTCGCCTCTAACTGCGCCCGGTGCCACGGCGTCATCCGCTTCCAATCGTGATTGTTTTGCCCATCCACAATGAGCACTTTAATCTTCGGCTCCGCCGCGCCGCCCATCACGGGCAGCGCCAACAACAGCGACAAACGAAACAACAGGCGGCGGCGGATTTTCATTGAAATAAAGGTGTTAAGTTAAAAGCAGTCTGGCCCGAGGCTTCGGTCTCGGCATGGGGCGCGACTCCCGCCCCAGCCCGGCTACTCCAAGGGAATCTCATTAAGCGTATAATAACCCGTGGCATGGAGCAAACTCTGCCCCTCCGCGCTGCGCAACCCTGGCGCGCTAATCGCGTGGACGTGACCCTTGGTCAAGGTGTCCAACTTCAGCCGCACGCTCCGCTTATCCGCTCCCACCTCCACCGCCACAATCTTTGGCGTCAGCTTGTCCACCTCCGGACTGCCATAGCCTCCCTGGAAAATATACGTCCAGGCTAGGGCCCCATAGCTCGCCGGATCCGCCGCCGTTTTGACGTCCACCTCTTGGGTGAAGGTCAATTCAAAGCCATCCTGCTTCGCGCGCATTTCATGGATTTCGTAAGGCATCTTCCCATTCCAATTCACCCGCTCTAAAGCAAACGGTTTGCCGCCCTTGGCACCCCAACCCCGATCGCTCCCACCCGTATAGAGCACCCCCTCCGCCGTCATCAGCGTGGCAATGTTGCCGCTGCCAAAGCCACTCAGAAAAGCAAAAGCCGCCCCCTGCCACACCCCATTCACTTTTTCCAAAAATACCCGCTGCAAAGTCGAAAAGGTCTGCTCCCCCACGAACATTTGCCCGCGGAAAGGACCGAATTTTCCAGTGGAATCATAACACATTCCCGTCGGCGAATGCCCCAAAATCCCATGCGGCAACACCACCGCCGGCGGCACAAACTCCTCCACCTTAGCCCGCTCCGCCGCAATCCGGCTCCCGCTCACCGGGCTCACCGGACGCTTATTCAAGACCCCTGTCGAAATCCCCTTGGCCTCCGCTAGCTCAAAACTATTGTTGCCCGTGGGATTCCCCTGGAACGATCCTATCTTCAAGTGCTTCAGCGAAGAACTCCCATTCCACGGCCCCTGGTTGTCCGTGTAAAAACACTCGCCATCCGGTGCAAAGCCAATCCCCCCCGGCGAGCGAATCCCACTCGCCACCGCCTCCGACCGGCCATCCGGGAACACCCGCACCGCCCACCCGCGGAACAAACTGCGCGAATCTCCCGAACCCGTCAGACAAAGCACATTCCAAATCGCCCCGTCCTTGTCCGGACGTGTCCCAAAGGCATATTCATGATAGTCCCCATTGATACCCCAGCGCCCCCCCACGCTCTCAAACAAATCCGCCCGGCCATCGCCGTCGACATCCTTCATGCGCGTCACTTCCGGGCGCTGCGTCGCCCACACCCAGCCATCGCTAAAGGAAATCCCCAGCGGCTCATGCAAGCCCTGCGCCCAGCGCTGCCAACTCGGGGCCGCGCTCCCCGGCTCCGCCGCCATCCAAATCTCCCCGCGGCGCGTCGCCACCGCCAACTTCCCATCGGGCATCATTTCCAACCCCGAAACCTCCAGGACTTCCCCAGCAGGGACCGGCACGCTCGTCACCGGATAATAGGCGCGCTCCGCCTTGGCGAGATCGGCCGCCGCGGGCCCCTCCTGGCCATAGGCCAGCGTGCCCAGAGCCGCAAGTGCGAATGAAATAACAGGTTTTAACATGTGATCAAAAAAGGCTAGTGGTTCCAGTGATAGCTGACTTCAACGCGCGCCACCCCGTCCACCAGGACGACCGGCACCAGCAATTCGGTTTGGCCAGCGGACTTCCGCAACATCGCGGAGGCCGCATGCAGCGCGATCCCCTCCTCCACCGGGTAAACCCCATCGCGCCCGGCTTCCAGCCCCGCTCCCACCGCCAAGCGCAGATACAAGCCCTTCACCGGAGCCCCGCTCCGCAGGGTAATCACTCGCTGCAACCCCGCCCCACTCGGCCCCGCCGGGGCCGCCGCCTCCAGGCGCTCCTCCACCGCAACTCCGCGATACGCATAGCGGAAAGTCGGAATGCCCTTCTTGTCTAGCGCATAGCCGCCAAAGCGATAGCCCTCCGGCCAGTCCCCGTTCGGCAAATCCTTCGGCATGGTCGGCCAAGCGGCCTCCGCGCTCGCCAGCACCGCCAATGGCACGTTCCTCGGCAAGGCCACCACCCCATAGCCCAGCGGCGGTTGGTAACCTGAGCCCCGGCCCGTCCAGTGCCGTTGCGCATCCATGAAGGCCCCGCGCCACACCAACAACACACTGCAAAGCTCCGCGTCAAAACCCGCGTTGACCCCTCCCGGGTAGCCCACCGCAATGCCCCGCGCCCCCATCCCTTCAATGAAATTGCGGTAAATCACCGCCTCCTCCTTGACCACCAGCGGCAAGCCCTTGGCCGGCTCCTCGCGCGCCGCGTCCCCCGTCTGGCGCTCCGTCCGCGTCAGCCAGGTCTTGGAAAACTTTGGCCCCTCCCACGCCACATACAACTCCGCTCCCCCCGTCCCCTGAAAGTAGTCTAGCTGAAAATCGTGCCAGCCCGCCTTCAGCCCCACCTTTCCCACCTTGTCCTCCCCCGGCGGATGCACCCCGTCATTCTTCACCACCACTTTGCCATCAATGCTCAGCCGCGTGCCATCATCCGACGCCATAAAGAATTGATGCACCCCTTCATCTTTAACCTCTAACTTCCCCGTAAAGCGGATCCCAAAATCATTGCGGTAGTCGTCAAACTTCCACCCTATCAACCCATCGTCCAGCGCCCCCTCCCGCAAGGGCTGCAGTTGCCCAAAGTCAGGCAGTTGCCCCCACTTCCCCAAATACAACTGAAACTTCCCCTCGCTCAGCTTCGGCCCCTCCGACATCACCCGCATCACCCCATTCATCACCATGGCATGTCCCGGAAAGGTGCACACAAACGGATAATCCCCCATCTCTTGCGGAACCTGGAACGCCAACACCTCCTCCGCGTGCGGAGCCACCATCCCCGTCGCCGCCACCACCCGAGCATCCTCCGGTATCCACTGCTTCGCCATCCCCTGCTCCCCCAGCGCCCACGCCTTCTGCGCCAAGGCCAAACCCTTGTCCCCAGACGGCCGCGTCACCACCAAATTGTGCGGCATCTCGTCGTCATTCACTAATTTCAAGCGCAGCTGCGACCCCGGCATCACCCGAAATTCCACACGATCATATTTCATCTGCGCCGCCAAGGTCCGGATCGTCACTTCCCGAACCGCTACCTCAGCCGCACCCACCGGCCAGGCCATCGCCACCATTATTGTAGAAATAAAACGCTGCATCCCCGGAAAAAATATAATTGTTAGTAATCGCGACCCTCTTAGGGCCTCTCCCGATACGCCAGTTCCGCCCCGCTTCTCAGCGCAGATCTGCTGTATGCAAAAAGGGCATCCGCCCCCCACCGCCGCTACAGCCCGTGGTATTCCTGCAGCGTCTTCACCTGCAAATGATTCTTCTGCAGCGACCCAATCGCGTGCGCCGCCGCCCGCGCCCCCCGCAAGGTCGTCTGGATCGGCGTCCGCGTGCTCACGCTCGTGCTCCGTATCAACACCTCATCCTTGCGCGTCTCCTTCTCGCTCGGCGTATTGATGATCATCGCAATCTCCCCATTCTTCATCATATCAAGAATGTTAGGACGACGACCTTCCGCGATTTTGTGCACCAATTCGCAGGGAACGCCCTCCTCCTTGATCGCCTTGCGCGTGCCCGCCGTGGCCACAATGATAAAGCCTAAATCGTGGTATTCCCGGGCAATCGCGCTGACCCGCGGCTTCAAGCGATCCGAAACGCTGATGAACAGCTTGCCCTTGAGCGGCAAACTATTGCCCGCAGCCATCTGGCTCTTGGCGAAGGCCATGGCGTGATCGGCATCAATGCCCATGACCTCCCCCGTGCTCTTCATTTCCGGCCCCAGCGCAATGTCCGTGCCGGGAAACTTGGAGAAGGGGAACACCGCCTCTTTTACGTTATAGTGGCTCGGAATAATCTCCTCCGTAAAGTTCAGGCTCTGCAGCGAAACCAGCGCCATGTCCTCAATCCCCTGACGCTTCAAGCCATCGCTCGCCATGATCTGCGCCGCATATTTAGCGAGGGGCCGACCGATCGCCTTAGAGACAAAGGGCACCGTCCGACTCGCCCGCGGATTGACCTCAATCACATATAAAACCTCATCCTTGACCGCAAATTGGATATTCATCAGGCCGATCACACTCAGGGCCCCCGCCAATTCCTTGGCCGCCCGCATGATCTCCGCCTTGATCGGTTCACTCAACCCAAACGCCGGAATCACGCAGGCGCTGTCCCCGCTGTGCACCCCAGCTTGCTCGATGTGCTCCATGATCGCCCCCACCACCGTGCTCACCCCATCGGAAATCACGTCCACATCCACCTCCGCCGCATCCTCCAAAAAGCGATCCACTAACACCGGCCTCTCCGGCGAGGCCTGCACCGCATTGCGCATGTAGTGGCGCAACTCCTCATCCCCATACACAATCTGCATGGCACGGCCACCTAGCACAAAACTAGGCCGCACCAACACCGGATAGCCAATCCGCTGCGCAATCGCCACCGCCTCGTCCTCATTCACCGCCGTGCCGCTCGGCGCCTGGTTCAACTTGAGATCGTCGAGCAACTTCGCGAAAAACTTGCGATCTTCCGCCAACTCAATGTTCTTCGGAGAAGTGCCGATGATGTGGCAACCCGCCTCCTCCAACTTCGCCGCTAAATTGAGCGGAGTCTGCCCGCCCAACTGCACGATCACCCCCCAACACTGCTCGTTCTCGTAAATGTTCATCACATCCTCAAACGTCAGCGGCTCAAAATACAGCCGATCGCTCGTGTCGTAATCCGTCGAGACGGTCTCCGGATTGGAGTTCACCATGATGGTCTCAAAGCCCATCTCCTTCAGCGCAAAGGCCGCGTGCACGCAGCAATAATCAAATTCAATCCCCTGCCCAATCCGGTTAGGCCCACCTCCTAAAATCATGACCTTGCGCCGCGACGATGGGCGCGTCTCGTTCTCCTCCCCGTACGTGGAGTAATAATAGGGCGTGTAGGCCTCAAACTCCGCCGCACACGTGTCCACCAAGCGAAAGCTCGGAAGAATCCCCAACACCTGGCGCGCCGCCCGAATCTGCGCTTCCGGAAGCCCTCCCAAATAGGCCAGTTGGCGGTCGCTAAAACCCATCCGCTTGGCCCGGCGCAACTCCGCCCGCATCGCCTCATGCACCTCCGGCACCGCCTCAGCGCCCAAGCCCGCCAGGCCCCGCGCCATGGCCCCAAACACCTTTTCGGCGGCCACAATCTCCTCAATCTGCCGCAAAAACCACCGGTCAATCTTGGTCAATTCAAAAACCTCCTCAACCCCATAGCCTTCCCGGAAAGCCACTCCCAACCAAAAAATCCGCTCCGCATTCGGCACGCTCAGCTTGCGCCCAATCTCATCCCGCGACGGATTCACCGGGTCTTTGCCATCCGCTCCCAAGCCCGCACGCCCCACCTCCAACGAACGCAGCGCCTTCTGCATGCTCTCCTTAAAGGTCCGCCCAATCGCCATGGCCTCCCCCACCGACTTCATCTGCGTCGTCAGGGTCGCATCCGCCGTGGGAAATTTCTCAAACGTAAAGCGCGGCACCTTGGTCACCACATAGTCAATCGTAGGCTCAAAACTAGCCGGGGTCTCCCTGGTGATGTCATTGCGAATTTCATCCAAGGTGTAGCCCACCGCCAACTTCGCCGCAATCTTCGCAATCGGAAAACCCGTCGCCTTAGAAGCTAGGGCTGAGGAACGACTCACCCGCGGATTCATCTCAATAACAATCATCCGCCCGGTGTCAGGATGCGTCGCAAACTGAATGTTAGACCCGCCCGTCTCCACCCCGATCTCCCGGATCACCGCAAAGGAGGCGTCCCGCATGATCTGGTATTCCCGGTCCGTCAGGGTCTGAATCGGTGCCACCGTGATGGAATCGCCCGTGTGCACCCCCATCGGATCCAGGTTCTCAATCGAACAAATCACCACGCAGTTGTCCGCGTGATCCCGCATCACTTCCATCTCATATTCCTTCCACCCCAACAGGCTCTCATCGATCAAGACCTCGCTCACCGGCGAAAGATCAATCCCCCGAGCGCAGATCGTCTCGAATTCCTCCCGGTTATAGGCAATCCCGCCCCCCGTCCCCCCCAGGGTAAATCCCGGGCGAATGATCAGCGGAAACGTGCCGATGTCATCGGCCACCCGCCGCGCCTCTTCCATGGTGTGGGCAATCCCGCTTTTCGGCATGTCCAAGCCAATCCGGATCATCGCCTCCTTAAATTTCATGCGATTTTCCCCCATCTCAATCGCCTCCGGTTTGGCGCCAATCATGCGCACCCCATACTTCTCCAACACCCCCGTGTGGTGCAAGGTCATCGAAAGATTCAGCGCCGTTTGCCCCCCCAAGGTCGGCAGCAAGGCGTCCGGCCGCTCCCGCGCAATGATCTTTTCCACCACCTCCGGCGTCAGCGGCTCAATATAAGTCCGCGCCGCAAACTCCGGATCCGTCATGATCGTGGCCGGATTCGAGTTGATCAACACCACCGTGTAGCCCTCCTCCTTCAGCGCCTTGCACGCTTGCACCCCCGAGTAGTCAAATTCGCAGCCCTGGCCAATGACAATGGGGCCGGAGCCGATGACGAGGATCTTGTGGATGGAGGTGTCCTTGGGCATGGGAGATAAAATGGGGGAAATCCCCTCGTTACTGGCACGCTGGCTGGGGGGTAGCAAGAGTGTTTAGACATGGACTGCTCCCTGTCCCACCCCGCCGCCGCCCGCGCCGCCCCTCCGCTCCGCCCTTCCCCCCCTGCCCGTCCACGCATTCGACTTGCGGCCGACCTCCCCGATGGCTATGGCATCCTCCTCAATCTCCCTTCACACCAACCAACACACTATTTCTCTCATGAACCGAAAAATTCGCATGGGCATGGTCGGCGGCGGACGCGGCGCTTTCATCGGAGCCGTCCACCGCATGGCCGCCGCTCTCGATGGCCAAATCGAACTCGTCTGCGGCGCCTTCTCCTCCGACCCCGAGCGCTCCAAGGCCTCCGGGGCCGACCTCTTCCTCCCCGCCGAGCGCTGCTACGGCACCTACACCGAAATGATCGAAGCCGAAAAAGCCCTCCCCCTCGGCGAGCGCATGGACTTCATGGTCATCGTCACCCCCAACCACATGCACTTTCCGCCCGCCAAACTGGCGCTGGAAAGCGGCTTCCACGTCCTCTCCGACAAACCCGCCACCTTCAACCTCGCCCAAGCCAAAGAATTGGCCGCCATCGTCCAGCGCACCGGCCTCCTCTACGGCATCACCTACAATTACACCGGCTACCCCCTCATGCGCGAGGCCCGCCAAATGATCGAACAAGGCCGCCTCGGCCAGATCCGCAAAGTCGTCGTCGAATACCCCCAAGGCTGGCTCGCCACCCTCCTCGAAAGCACCGGCCAAAAACAAGCCGCCTGGCGCACCGACCCCGCCATCTGCGGCGCCGCCGGCTGCATGGGCGACATCGGCACCCACGCCATCAACCTCGCCGAATACGTCACCGGCCTCCACCTCAAAGAAATCGCCGCCGACCTCACCACCTTCGTCGAAGGCCGCCAACTCGAAGACGACGGCAACGTCCTCCTCCGCTTCTCCAACGGCGCCAAAGGCGTCCTCCACTCCAGCCAAATCTCCGTCGGCTGCGAAAATAACCTCAGCCTCCGCGTCTACGGCGAAACCGGCGGCATCGAGTGGCACCAGCGCGACCCCAATACCATGCTCGTCACCTCCCTCGACCAGCCCATCCAGGTCTACCGCACCTCCCAAGGCTACCTCGGCAGCGCCGCCGCCGCCGCCTCCCGCATCCCCGCAGGCCACCCCGAAGCCTACCTCGAAGCCTTTGCCAACATCTATAAAAACTTCTCCGGCCACCTCCGCGCCCTCGCCACCGGCGCCACCCCCGACCCCCTCCTCACCGACTACCCCACCATCGAGGAAGGCCTCGCCGGCATGGCTTTCATCGAAGCCGTCGTCAAATCCTCCGCCAACAACGCCGCCTGGACCCCCCTCGACTACACCCCCACCACCCGCCCCACCTACGGCTCCGCCGCCCTCAAGTCCGACCGCGGCGGCCTCAGCGCCTAACGCCTCATCACCTAACACCCCACCCCCAGAGCCCCGCGCCCCCCCAGGCCGCGCGGGGCTCTCGGCATGAGGTCGCTAGCCCAGTTTCAGAGTCCACCTCATACCAGCCTAGGGCAACGCCCTGGGTAAGCTCTGCCACGATTTGCCAGGTAATTTGCCATGCAGGGCAACGCCCTGGTTTGCTGCGCCCCAACGGGGCACCCTAAGTTAGCCCAGGGCAGCGCCCAGGATCAGCACCGTGGACACATCATTGGCCCAACGGGCCATCATCCCTCAGCCCAGGGCCTTGCCCTGGCCTGGTATGCCATGCCCCGTTGGGCCATCCATGGCTGCCCGCAACCAGGGAAAGGGCGACGCCACAAGCGATCGCGCCGCGCCGTCGAGTGACTTCCCCTTCCCCATCGGCCGCGCCAGTACTTTGCGAGCAAATAGCCCATCCGCCCCAACGGGACGCAGATGCAGAGCGCCAACGGCGCGGCCTACGCCAGCCCAGGGCAACGCCCTGGGTTTTCCCAAGACCAAAGGCCTTTAAGCCCTGTAGGGGCGACCCCACCACGACTCTGGCAGGATCCCCCGACCCCCAAAACCCAACGCAAACCGCAAACCGCAAACCCTCCTAGGTCACAGGCACCTCATCGCACCTCATCGCACCTCATCGCACCTCATAGGACCTCATAGGACCTCATAGGACCTCATAGCACCTCATAGCACCTCATAGCACCTCATAGCACCTCATAGCACCCATCGGCGCGCGCCGACCGCGCCG